>JAXDAO010000250.1:0-5114 GCA_034679745.1 Bathyarchaeia archaeon | reverse complement strand
TAATTATGACGCTTGGGTTAAGCTCCAGTATAGCTTCTGCGGTAGTGGCTACCTGTGGTAGCGCAGAGAAATTTGCTTTATTAATAAGATAGTAAGTTTGATCGTCGCGGGTGTTAAAGGTGCCCGGGGTTTCAATGGCATGGACTTTCTCTACAACATCAAAATATGATACTAATCTTAGGGAGCATGCGCCTATACAATATATTGAGTCTATTTTAGCGGGAATATCGACTGTTCTTCCTAAGGCGTCCGTGACGGTTGTTTCTGATTGGTTATTGTTGTTCATGTTTGAGGTGAGAATATAGATTACGCCTGTGGCTGCTATTAAGACAATTACTATTGCCACGACTGCAAACATTTTGTTTTTTTCCATGTGTTCACGTCCATTTTAGCCTAAACTGTTTTGGGTATTACGATTTTAACTTTTAGTAACACTGATATAAACGTTTAGAGCTAAAAACAGAAAGAAACAGATAAAAAACAATAAGCCGAAAGAATCGCCTTTTGAAGTCTAAAAAAAGAAAAAGCTCAGATAGGCACGCTTTGAGAGTGAAGAAGGCAAAGGAACAAATCACAAAAAATCCTAACATAAGTCTTAACTATCTCGTAAAGTAGACAAACAGAAACACCAATAATTATACCATATTATCGTGGCATAATTCATAATTAAGCTAGAAAATTTAGGGCTAATTGTTTGTTTATAGGTTTAATCAAAATTGTAGCTTTTTAGGCAACTAAAGTTATCAACCCAAAATGCTGGGGAGATGAGGGAAAACAAATAAGCGCGCCTGTTGTTTTTTAGAAAGAAAGACTATGACCATATGGTTCTGTGTAAAGACTGCACAAATTCCCGACGAAGTAGCTCAAGTAGTCTGCGCCTTTAACACGTTTGAGGAGGAAACTCCCGACGGTAAAATTACTTGGTACGTAGAGAAAGGCGAGGGCGTCGAAGAATACTGGAAAATCCTATCTAAAGCTGAAAAACAAAAAGAGATAAGCTGTGTTGCGCTTGTTTATCGAGAAGGCGACACGGTGGTCTTAGGCGAAGTTGCAGATGAGATTTTGCCGAATTTTATGGCTCCATTGCTGGCTAAATATGGGTTTGACTATGTAAAATGGATAGTCGCTAACCCCAAAAGATAGTTGCCCCTCTTATTTGAAGAACTCCCAGGCGATGTTAAACCGCCAGGGATCGCCTTTTTCTGATAAGCGTATTATCCCGTTTTGTTCGGTTATTAGACCTTTGGATCGGAGTTCTTCAAAGGCTTTAGGGTATGCTTCGTCAGGGTAAACACCGAATTTCGTCTTGAAGTTGACGCGGTTTATTGGCACGCGAACGTATAGCATCATGATTGCTTGGTTCATTTCCTCTTGATGGGTGAGTCGTGTTAAGCGTGCAATTGGGAAGGAGCCTTTTTGCACTGCTGCTATGTAAGCGTTTACGTCTTCTATGTCTGAGTACAGCATTGAATGTATCAAGCCCATAAAGAAACCAGCACCACTACCAATGACCTCAGTGGAGGGTATCTTGCTGTCTTCTTTGATTCTTGAGAATCTATTGTGGCATGTTGGGACATAGCCGTTATCTTTGAATAACTTGTAGGCTTTTAGGTACATTTGCAGTTCTTTTTTGTAATCTCCTGCTGGGGGCAATTCACCGGATGCGATTTTTTTCGCTAAGGGCGTATCGGAATACAAATCGAGGGGGTAGCAGTCGACGCTTTCAACTTCCAGTGACAAGGCGAGTTTAAGGTCTTCTTCCCATTGTTCCACGCTTTGACCGGGAAGATTGTAGAGTAAATCAATGCTTAAACCGAGCCCGATCTTTTTTGCGATTTTGAGTTTTTCGCATACAGCTTTGCTACTGTCTCGCAACATTAGCATCTTGCGGAGGTCTGGGCTAAATGTCTGTATTCCAATGTCAAGTTGTGTAACTTTGTGGTTAGCATATAACTGGATTTTTCTATTGGTGAGATTATTGGTGCACGCTGTAAATTTTGTTGGTGCCTCTTTGCTGAGGCTGAACTTGGTGTGGCAGAAGTCTAAAATATCCACGGTTTGGTCTTCTGAAAGCACTGACGGACTGCCGCCGCCAACATATATTTCATTAAAAACTGTTGATTTCACGTATTTTGTTTGTGCATATTGGTTGAGTGATTTTTTTAAGGTATCGAGATATATGCCATAGACTTGTTTGTCACAGTTGACTGGAAAATAGCAGAAGGCGCATCTGCCATCACAGAAGGGTATCCAGGGTTGTAGTTCTTTGTCGCCTTGGGTTTGGTTTTCCGTGTTTAGGTGTGCCTTAAATTCTGAGAGTTCTTTAGCTGTAACTGGCGAGTGGTTACGATAGGTTAGTGGCGGCCAATGTTCCAGTTTGTTGTATGGCAAGTTATTGTTTTCTTGTGGGGACACTGAATTGCCTCTTGTCTCCATTAGGAAGCAGCTTTCGCATATTAATCTTGACATCTAACTTTTTTAATTCGTTAAACTCTTCTTGACTTAAGACTTTCTTTGTTAATAATTGTCCTTAACAACACTAACATAATTCTTAATTATCTTGGAGGATGGGTTTGCTGGGGCTCTGGATATGGGGGCATAAATTAGATCTAGGTTACCGGCTCATTCAGCCTCTTAATGAAGACAAGTTTCTTCTTGAAAGACTCTGATTTATGTCTGAAACTGCGAGCCTTCCCTCCAGTAGAATGATTAAGCCATAAATTGACCTTTAGTTTATCTCTTTCAATATGCTTCTTCAAGTCTTCCATGAGCCCATTAACAGAAGAGCATAATTCATTATCACCCTTTAAAATGTCTAAATATTTCTCACTCGCTTTGTTTGCGTTGAATGGATAAAGAAGAATAAGCCGGGTGAATCTCTCATGAGTAATAGGAAATTCATTAAAATTATGAGCTAAACCTTCTTGATATAATTTTACTGAATAGGTAGAATAAGTTTTAACGGCTGACTTCAGAGCTTTTAACATTAGTTCTTCTAATTCGGCATTTTTGAAAATGCTCCACTTCTTGAAAATGAGCATATTACTTGATTGTGCTTCTATGACCTTTTGAATATCAACCCATTTATGTAAAGCATTGAAAACAACTAAAACATAAACGAGACCTTTCCAAGTTAAACCATAAATCTTCTTTTCTTTCCCTCCCTTTTTGGAAGGTTCTGTTCTTAGTAAGATAATATATTTGTCGTGTTCTAGAAGACCTAATTCTCGGAGTATGGTTCGATAACTATATCCGGTATTTTTTGGGAGTTTGTATTGTTCAAGCTCTGTATTTTTGGCTAATGCTATGAGAATTTTGTCTGTTGGTGAGCTTTTTATTTTTTTCTCTTTTAAACCCACTGTGACAAACCAAGTAATATTATGCCGATTAATGATTATAAGGTTATTTAGATAATACTATAATGTGACAAACAATGCCTAAATAAATAAAAACCAACAATCAACCAAACAACAAACACTCTTTCTAAAAAAAGAAAAGAAAAAGAGAAACTACTTTTCTAAGACTAGATTTAACGCTTGTTCCGGAAAACTAAGTCGTGTTTTGTCCGCTTACTTTAAATCTTGCCCCACTAATTATGAAAAAAACAATCCTGAAATAGACGCAAAGCAGGTGCGAGTGTAAAAGTGCAGTTCCATACAATCTTAGTTCAGATAAAGAATGGATTGGTCAACGCTACCTTAGCGTATATTATAATTAGCCATCATTCGGATCGTTCATAACAGAATTTTTTCAGAGCTGAGGTTGAAAAGTTTGGAAAAGGCAGCGTCTAAAACGCTTAAAGAGGTTTTTGCTAACTTAAATACATCAAAAGAGGGATTAACTAGTGAAGAGGCTGCTCTCCGCCTCAAAAAGTATGGCTACAATAAACTAACTGAGAAAAAACAGCTCCCCCTTATTAACAAGTTCTTCAAATATTTAAAAGACTATTTTGCCATTCTGCTGCTTGTAGCAGCTATTCTTTCATACATCAGTGGCACCATAGAACTTGCCCTAATTATTCTTGGAGTCGTTTTCGTAAACATTTTTGTTAGCATATTTCAAGAATTTCGCGCAGAAAAAGCGTTAAAAACCCTCAAAAGCTGGATGCCTGAATATGCAAAGGTAGTCCGAGACGGCGAACTCAAGAAAATTTCGGTCCAAGACATCGTTCCTGGCGACTTAATCTGTCTAGAAGAAGGTGACCGTGTTCCAGCTGATGCACGAGTAATTGAAGCATTTGACCTATGGACCAATAATGTGCCGTTAACAGGTGAATCTGAACCTCAGCCACGTGTAGCAGATACTGTTAAAACCGTTGACAAGGCGGATTTATACGCGCCTAATCTTGTTTTCATGAGCACAAGCATAGCCAAAGGACAAGGCAAAGCCATAGCTTACGCGACTGGCATGGGCACACAGTTTGGTAGAATCGCTAGTTTAACTCAATCGATTCAAGAAGAAGATAGCCCGCTTCAAAAAGAAATTGCGCTGATGGCAAAGTATGATTTCTTCATTGCATTAGTGGTGGGCATGGCTTTCTTTCTTGCAAGTTTTCTTTTCCTTCATGTTCCATTTGCCAATAGTATTTTCTTTATGATAGGTGTAATGGTTTGCTGTGTTCCTGAGGGGCTACAGGTCACAGTTTCCAGCGCCTTGGCAATAAATGTAGTAAAAATGGTCAAGCAGAACGTTCTAGTAAAACGTTTATCGGCTGTACAAACGCTTGGAAGCATTACCATTATCTGCACTGATAAAACAGGCACCATAACCAAAGGCGAAATGACTGTTAACAAACTCTGGGTAAAAGATAGAGTGATCGAAGTTTCAGGCCTAGGATACATGCCTGTAGGCGACTTCACAATAAACGATGAACCCCTAAGAGTTGGAGAAACAAGATCACTAGATAAACTTCTAGAGATTGCGGCACTCTGCAACGGAGCCAAAGTCGAGCCCCCGTCTGATCGAAACCGAAACTGGAGCGTAATTGGCGACCCCACAGACGGCGCATTACTCGTTGCCGCCTTGAAGTATGGTCAAATCATAGAAGAATTAGTAAATGAGAAACCAACCATCGACATTTTGCCTTTTAGTTTTGAACGCAAAAAGATGAGTAC
>JAXDAO010000249.1:0-3990 GCA_034679745.1 Bathyarchaeia archaeon | reverse complement strand
ATATAAAAAAGATCGACCTCTATTGCCGAGTTCTTAAGACTATTAGCGATGGTTTCTGCGATCGTTTTTGTATTTCCATGCGAAGAATCATAAATGACTATACCCTTAATTTTCCTCACCTGCGTTTTTAAGGTGTTTAGACTTAGGCTTTCTTCAGTTGAGTCTGCTTATAAATTTATTCAATTAAGTAAAAAACTGATTTATCTGAATCTCTGACCCCGAAGAAGGGCATTTTTTACTAAAGGTTAAATGTAATTTACTGTAAATGAAAATAGTGTTCAAGAAGGGGTCGTGATGGATGACAGATCTGTGATAATTATTGGCGCTGGATTGGCTGGTTTGTCAACAGGATTTTATGCTCAAATAAACGGTTATAAGACTAAAATTTTCGAGATGGCAAACAAATCTGGTGGTGTCTGCGTTTCATGGAAACGTAACGACTACAGTTTTGATTATGCCGCTCATAACATCTTTGGAATCTCCACTAGACCCACTGGAACACTATACAATAGGCTTTGGAAAGAACTCAATGCATTGAAAGGAACTAGCGTACACAGTTTCAATGAATTCGTTCAGATCGAAGATCCAACTGGTAAAGTTCTCACTGTTTACTCTGAAGTGGATAAACTTGAGGAACACATGAAAGAACTCTCCCCCATCGATAGGGGCTTGATTGAAGAATTCACCCATGTAATTCGTAAATTAAGTGGTCGAGATGTTTTTGGATCAATGTTTGGGGGGCTAAGTGAAAAACTAAGAATCCTGCCGCTCATGAGCACTTTGATGAAATATGGCAAAATGAATCTAAGGGATTACGGCGAAAAGTTTTCAGATGCCTTCCTTAAAAAGGCAATTCCTACTATTCAGTACGATATATCTGAAGTACCTGTCTTAGTTCCTATGGTTTTTCTTTCAATGCTTAATGCTGGTGATGCTGGTTGGCCTATTGGTGGTTCAGCTGCGCTTTCAAGAAATATTGAGAGACAGTATCTTGATCATGGCGGTAAAGTTCATTATTCCTCAAAAGTAAAGAAAATTATAGTTGAAAATGATGTAGCGAAGGGCGTACAACTAGAAGATGGGTCTACGCATTTTGCGGACTTGATTATTTCTGCTGCTGATGGTTACTCTACAGTATATTGCATGTTAGATGGGAGGTACTCTACTGAGTTAATAGACTCATATTATAAATCCTATCCAAAAACGCAATATTTTGGTCTTGAAATCTGGTATGGAGTCAACAGAAGCTTTACCGATGAACCCCACGCAATGGTGCTCTTCTTAGACCAACCCATAATTGTAGAAGGTAAAGAAAGAGACAGATTGGATATTGAAATATTCAACTTTGACATATCGCTAGCACCCGCAGGTAAAACAGTAATCAAGGTGAACTTTGAATCAGAATATGATTATTGGAAAGAATTATCCCTGAACAAAGAAAAATATCGCGAGCACAAGAAAAGCATAGCTAACGATGTTGCTCAGAGATTGGAGAATCGTTTTTCTGGGTTCGTGGATCGAATTGAAGCTGTAGATGTCGTCACTCCGATTTCGGTGGAGCATTGGACTGGCGGTTACCGTGGGTTTGCCCAGCCTTGGCCTGCGCCTGAGGGACTTGCTGAAGAAATTAATAAGAAAGGGGTTAGCAAGACATTACCCGGGTTACAGAATTTCTATATGGTTGGGCAATGGGCTGGGGGAACATTCGGAATTACTACTGTATGTTTAATGGGAAGAAACCTTGTGCAGGACTTATGTAAGAGAGATCACAAATCCTTCAAGACAGGATAGCGAAACGTCTCTTCATCGTTGTGCCTTAACGGGATTTCAACTGGGGCAGCCAATAATTATCCCTAAATTTTTAGTTACTAATGGGAATACCAGATTTTTGCTTGTTTCCAATAATGATAGAAGAGGTCATTTGCCCAATTGAGAAAAGGAAGGTCGCTTCCAAAAAAAGAAGACGTAAAATCCGCATTACCATCCGCTCGTTTGCTTGGAAATGAAACAGACGCTTCTTTTTCAGAAATTAATATTATAAGAGGAACTTCACCAATGAGTTTTCGCTCGACATTCTTTGAAGATGGAAGGCTAACATCTAATTTACGATTCTCTTCACTCATTATCGAATGTATTTTCAATCCTTCTGATAGCTTAACAGCCGAAAGCCGTGTTAGATGCCCCATAGCACGCGGCGTCATTACCCAAATATGATCTTGTGCTGCATTAACAAGGGCTTCCCATTTAGCTAAATTTGCAATCAAGTCTGCAACAAGTGTGCCTTGCGATAATTCGCCAAGCCTGTTAACGAAAGATGATGGAATACGTGTCACGTCATGGTTTAAGAAATAGTCGTCATGTCTGTAAACAAATTGGATTGAGGCAGAAAGAGTCAAAAATAACTTGCCAAGCTGAGTTGTAAGATAGGTTCCTTCAGGTCCTCTTTCTATTAGTTTTGCACCACTCAGACGCAGTAACTGTCTGGATGCCTCAGTAGCTGTTAAATCGAGTTTTCGTGCGATATCTTGCATCTTTAAACTATGATTGCATAGTTCTTGAAGAATGGAAAGCCTATCTTCACTTGCCAACTCGTAAAAAAGCATGTCTAAACGTCTCTCTTCAGCCATTGCAATTCCTTGGTCGATTAAACATTGTTGTGTAGTATTACACAGGATTGTCAAATAAGACTAATGGGGTTTTTCAGCCATATGGTTGTTTGAGGCAAAACAAAATGCAAAACCAAAAAATAACCCAAACAAAAATTGAACAAACAATACAAGAACAAGCCTACCATGCAAAGAAAGGCTTCAAAATCAACCTAAGTGCCTATGTGATAGTTAATAGTGCATTAGTAACCATCAACATGTTGACTGTTCCACATTTCCCTTGGTTCTTCTTCCCAATGTGCGGCTGGGGCTTTGGTTTAACAATGCACTACTTCTTCGGCGTCCGCCTACTAAGCAAAAAAGTCCAAGAGCAAAACCAGATGACTTCTTAGATGAAGACAAATTGCTTGGAGGATAACCGATGGAACCAAAGGAACACTAAGACTTGACCTCCAAGCAAAGAAAATCAACATAGCGGTCCAAAGTTTTAAAAAGAAAATAACTGACCTAGATCTTGTGAGACTAAGAAGATGAAAATGATAGTTGCTTATTATTCAAGAACTGGCAAAACCAAGTTCGTTTCTGAAAAAATTGCTCAACAGTTAGGTGCTGATTTATGTGAAATAATTGATAAGAAGAAACGGGATGGGAGATTTGGTTTCTTAAACGGCGGCAAAGATGCTATAACAGAAAAACTAACGGAAATAGAGGTATCCAAAGAAATTAACGGTTACGACTTAGTAGTTGTTGGGACTCCTGTTTGGGCTGGAAAAATTAGTCCTGCTATAAGGAAGTTTATGTGTAGTAATGACTTTAAAGAAAAGTCTGTTGCGTTGTTTGTTACTTTAGACGGGAATAAACCTGAGAAATCTTTGGAGATTATGAAGGCAGCTATTAGCGCAAAACGTATTATTGGAATGTATGGTTTTATTCGACCTATGGAAAATCAGGAGACGACTGAACAACAAGTAAAGACGTGGTGTGAGGAAATACAGAAATCGGCAAACGCGTAACCCCTCCGATTTTCTGCTCATTTTTGGTACAAAGCTGTCTTGCTGTAGTCAAATTTTCATATTGGCTTTTTATAAATTAATTAAGAATTATGTTTTGAAAATTGTGGATATTAATGTTGCAAAGAGTCAGGTCTTTTTTACGGTTGCGCTTTTAAAAAAGGATAGCCAATTTAAACAATTAAAACGACGTACACCGTTTTAGTTGCTCTGTAGAAATATCATTTAATTATTGGTTTTTTGACCACTATTTTTTTTAGTGTGCTTTTTTTAATTTATGTTGCGCCAGTTGGTTGGGTATTTTATTAGGGAGACGATTTAAAGCATGTCAATTGATAAAAATGAATCCTCAGCGAATCAAGAGTTTAGATTAG
>JAXDAO010000248.1:0-8084 GCA_034679745.1 Bathyarchaeia archaeon | reverse complement strand
AGACTTTTGAGAAACTTGAAGCAGCTGATGATAAGACTGTTGCAGCAATAACGCGGCAAAAAGAGGAAATCACTGAGATTAGGCAAAAATTGGCGCGCCTGGAAGCTTCGCTGTTATCACCGAATTCGATGCTTAAAAGCGATAGTAAGGTAGAAGATATTAAAGGGATAGGACCTAACAAAGCAACTGAACTAAAGAATGCCGGAATAATTAGTGCAAGCGACTTCATCATGGCTGATCCTAAAGTAGTTGCACAAAGCATGGGTTCAACCGAAAAGACTGTTGAAAAGTTGCAAGGACGAGCACAACTTCAAATGGTTCCAGGTATAAAAGAGAAAGACCTTTCCTTCTTAGAAGAGCTTGATATTACCGATAGAAATAAACTTTCAATACAAGACCCCATTGATCTCGGAAGAAAAATCAACGCGATCTTTAAAGAACGACTAGCAAAAGGAAAAGCTGCAGAAAACGAAAGACCAACAATTGAAGAAGTAACTTCTTGGATTAAATATACAAAAGGCTAATTGTTAAAATAATTAGCCAAAATAATTTTTTTTAATCATATTTATTGCCTTCGTGCTTCAATGATTCTAATGAGAATTTTAGGATAAAATCATGATTCTACCAAAAACAAATAATATATCCTCTAACTACATGCTTTAGAGGGTCATTTATGGCTGGAGAAGAATTCTTAACAACATTAGGTCTATGGTTTGTACGCGCGTTCGTTTCAAGTTTGATTTGTTTGCTCCTAGGTTATTTATCAATCAGAGTTATTTCCCGCATAACAACCAATATTCAAGAATTTGAAACGCTTAAAGGTCAACCCTTAGCAACTAGCCTCTTTGTCAGCGGTTTTCTTGTGTATGCTGGTCTCGTTATTTTTGGTTCAATGGTTAATCCCTTCTTTCTATCCCAATCTGTAACCATAGGTGCATACTTCAATTTGCAGAGGCTGCTGGCAGTGATTTTGAGTTTCTTTGTAAGCTTATTCTTCGGATGGCTATTCTATGTAATCTTTGCTAAACTCAAGCCCTTCGGAGTAGACCTAGATGACATAAATAAAAATCCAGTTGCTGTTGGGGTTTTTCTGTTCTGTTATGAGATATTTCTTGGTTTGATTATGTATGCCAGCTTAACCCTGCCTATAGCTTGAAAAGGAAAATAAGATGAAGACGCGAAAACTGCTTATTTTTCTGCTGGTTTGCGCAGTTCTTCTACCAATAGGTACCTGCATTGCCATTCCTAGCTCCAACTTTTTGGAATCATATGGCGAGTGGCTCGATGACTGGAACATAAACAGAAACTATTACGGAGGAAAAAATGGGTATCTGCCAAACTTAGCCTATGAAACATTGAATGAAAACAAGGAGTTAGCCTATAGTATAGGTGAGTCATTTCAGGCGCAATACACTCAAAAAACGGAGAGAGCACGAGCTATCCTTCGTTATGTACAACAGTGGACTGAATATGGATATGATGAAGATAACGTTTACATGAATGGAGTCGCGCAAGAGGAGTGGGCGTGGAATGCTGACGAAACCGCACACAGCTTCGACCAAACAACCGGGGCGGTTGCAATTGGAGATTGCGAAGACATGGCCTTCCTCTGCGGTACTATCTATATGGGCGCTGGATTTGACGCGGCCATTGTTGATGCTCCAGGGCACGTTGCGCTGCTGATTTGGTTGCCTGAATTTGATAATGCAGACAACTACTGGGACATACCCGACGACAATCGGGGTTCGGGTTGGATTTGGGTTGAAGCTACTGGCGATAGCAATCCCCTGGGTTGGACGCCATCCGATTATGAAAATGGCGATTGGACCGGTTACCCATTAGGTACAATAGAGCCAATAGAAGAAGACAACACAACTACCCCCGCTGAGTTTTTCTCAACAGACATTATCATTCCTATTGTGGTGATTGGCGTAATTTTTGTGATTTTATCGCTGGCCTCAAATTCGCGGTCAAGAAAAAGGAGCAATTATCTGCCGCCTCCGCCCTTCTAATTAATCACTAACCTAATCATAGTTTAGATAAAGAAGGCCAATACAGAACTCATCAGCTAAAAATAGCGGATATTTGCACAGTATAAACAAATATATCTGTTATTCCTATAGAAACTATGAGGTTAATTGCGTGGGTAATGATTCTGAAAGTGAATTTTCTGAAAAAATAGGTAAAATCAAGCTAAATTCCAGCAAAAAAGTCACAGAAGTTCTGGATGTTTTTGGTAAGGTACAGAAATTAAAGGCAGAATCCCTTAAGAAAACTGAAGAAATGATGACGTCTGCAGCAACTGATTTAGAAAAGCTGGAAAGAGATATTGCAAAAAAAGATAGTTTGAGTTCTGAGTCTAAGGATAAACTCATTGATGAAATAGTGGCGGCAAGGTCGCAAATAAGACAGAAATACGACGAATTAAAAACGCGAATTTCAGATCGCTTCGAATAACCTATCTCAAAAAAGTTTCTATCATGGTGAAAAAATGACTGAGACTCCACCTGCTAAAAGTACAATCGATAAACTGCCTAATGGTGTAAAGCGAAATCTTTCTCCCGGCGAGGAAATAATATGTTACCTCAAAAGTTTCGTGTTAGCTGAAAAGACAAACTACATTCTACTCACAAATCAACGTCTTATCTACTTTGACGAAAAACATCTGGGTCGCTATACATTCAAATCGTTACCATTCCAAAAGCTCCTTCAAGTAACGGCACACAAAGGCGCTGTCGTGTGGGGCGAAGTCACCTTCAAAATGGAAGATGGCGAAGTTTATACTGTAGAGCGAGTCAGCCGAAAAGATCTTTCGAGTTTTATAGATGCATTAGAAACAGCGTATAATAATATTGCAGTGGAACCGGTTTCGATGAAACATAAAGGAGAGTTACTTGGCATAACCGACTGGGAGTTCAATAAACCTTCAGAGGTAGTTTTCAGAGAGAAACCGTCTTTTAAGGGTAAACCAACTGAAGATCCCATTGATCAATTGAAAATTAGATTTGTCAAAGGCGAAATATCTGAAGAGGAGTACAAGGCTAAGCTTCGTATACTGCAAGAAGAATAGAGCGCTATTTGTCGATGGCAGTATTTGCTGATGCAGAGCTGGGGCGTTCGGCAACTAGGCTTGATCTTTTTCTTTTTAAGGTACAAATGCATAACGAAGTTGATGAACCTTTGTTGTATTATCTTTCTGCTTCAAATGCATCGCAGTAGCAACATTTAACCTGGCAGCTTCCTTTGGGTTTATGCTCATCGTATCTGTGACCACAGTTTTTGCATTTTTCAAAGGGTCGCCCTTCATCGCCCCTGCTAAGTATGAGGTAACCGAGCATAGCCTCAGCCATTTCACTATCACCTATATTCGTTATTTTTTCGAAGCATTGAAAAGCTTTTTCCAAGTTAAGGTTATCTTTTTGAACCGTTTTGGGGCGAAGGTTCTTAACTCATAAAAAGAACGCCTATTTTCAATTAATTATTGGTTTATTCTAATTTGAAGACTATTGCCATTTTCTTCTTATCCAAATCCTCCAGAACTCTGACCCATTCTGCAGGCATTTCTTCTTCCTCGTTTTCCGTTAGTTTTCTCAAAGTCAAATCATCATTGACACGAAAAGAGCGCTCACAAGAATGACAAGAAGCGTAAGGAAAGAGATCATCTACTGGTTTTACTATCTTCTGCGTTAATCCACAGTAAGGACAAGACCTGTACAACAACACCCTTTTCCGCTTCGTTTCCTCTGTATTAATTTCTAAATTAGCAACCAACTCTTCCCAAGAAGGATAAATCCTGTGGAGAGGCGAGTCAGCCTTCCTCCATAATACTTTGAGTATGCTCAGTAACTCTTTTTTTTCATTTAATTCCATCATAAGAAGCCTTCTTGATGTTAGATAATATGTTTAATAAAGAATTTAACTTTTGAGCATAAAAGGTCTAATGGGATATAACTTAATCTGAAGTTAACCTGCGAGGGTAATAGTTAGAGATAATCTTATGAGTTAATCGGTGTAACCGTTTTATTAAGTCGTAGAAGGTGCCAAATAAAAGTAATCCATGATAAGACTGTAAGCACAATTAATAATCCTGTTTGAATAATGTATCTGTAATATTGCGCGCCCGTTTGGTTCAACGGCCAAGTAACTTGAATCATAAGCCCCGTTGGGGTAGTTGGCCACGGAAAAAAAAGTATATCCTGGGGTTGGCCAAATGAGAACTCCTTCATATTCATGAACAAAAGAGGCCACACAGTGTGCCGAAATACTATAAACTGATATGATGATTGCTATTGAAAGCAAAATAGTTAGAATTATAGTCTTTGTTTTTCTGGTGCTTTTCATTATACTCTTTTAACTGTTGCTTTCTATGGTCTTAAATTTTTTTATAGCTTAGAATTTGTAAGTTTTGTTCAAAAATGCTTTAATCGCTGGTTCTGTAATGGTTGCTTGACTTTAATATGATCTATTATCATATTTGCCCCACTTGTAGTAAACCAGTTAAAAAGACTTCGTACAAGAGGCATTATCAGAATCATGGAAAGAAAAAAGCTAAGGATAATAGGTTAAAACTAAAGCTAAAACAATTGCTGGATCAATCACGGAAAGAATGGAAAAATAATCCTAGACCTCTTTCAATATATTTTGAAATAGCTAAAATCATTATGTTAAAGGTGGAAGCAAGCGATACAACATCTTGGGATTATATTCTTGATTCCGAATATCCCGAAATGATAGCTGAGCTAATCCCTAAGTCATCGTCGAAAATCCCGCCTGTAATGTGTCACATCAGGTTTGAAGTAAAAGACAAGGCTAAATTTGATGGACTCATGGAGAAATACCCCGATACTGAAAAAGAGTACATCATTAGAAAGATGGTGTCTACGAGCATTCCAATAATTGTCGTTTTTTTGGATGAATGGGTTAGGCTCAAGCAAACAGAGTGGATAACTCCATCAAACATTATGATAATGTCGGTTTACTTTTTCCTTCATGAGATGTATCATATTTTGGGGTACGGTGAATGGGATGCAGGTCGGAAATCAACTGTTGCGGTTTACCGAATTTTTGGTATGTTACTTAGTATACCTGAAACCGAAATTGAACGGTGGAAACGGGATAAAAGAAAGAAGGACAAAAGGCTCCCAAAAACTTGCATGTAGGTCAATCTCGGTTTGAAAATTACCATCTGATTGCGGCAAGCAACCCAAAAGCCAAGATGAAACCAGCTATGATTCCAAAGGAAGTAAAATGTTCATGTCCATGCTCGTGAGCTATTGGAATCAATTCATCCACTGTGATGAACACCATTACTCCAGCCGCAAAAGACAATGAAAATGGCATCAACACTGGGAATACTAATAGAAATCCTGTGGCAATTAGCGCTCCCAAAGGTTCAGCTAATCCTGATAGTAGAGCAATGCGGAATGCTGCGAATCTTGAAGCCCCTCCTATACGCAATGGTAATGTTATTGCCATTCCCTCTGGTATGTTATGTAGTGCAATTGCAATCGCAATGACTATGCCTATTTCAGGCAAATAGGAGTAGCCTGAGGCGACCGCGATGCCTTCTGGGATGTTGTGAAGAGAGATTCCTATGGCGATCAAGGTGCCTGCTCTAAACATCTTCGCATTGATGGTTCCCTTTTCATTTACGATGTGTTTGTGAGGCAAAACATAATCCAAAAGGAATAATACAAGTGAACCTGCAATAAAGCCCACAGCGGCCGAAAATATGCCGTATAATTCTAAGGAATCGTATAGGAGCTCCATAAATGACATCATTATCATTATTCCAGCAGCTAGTCCGATTAAAAAAACAAATAGCCTCTCTCCGGGTTTTCGAATAAGAACTACTAGTCCACCAAGCCCGGTACCTAAGCCCGCCAGAGTACTCAGTAAAACTATGGTTAAAAAATCAGTACTCATCGGTTCAGATACCTTCTGCTGTTGATGACATGTGACATCATTTGTATTATATAATTTTTGGATTATTGCTTGAAGGTAATTTTACCTCTTTAATTCTGCTAAATCACTTTTTTCTGATTTGCGGGGATCCAAGTTCAAGTTGACAGTTGCCAATGGTAAATCATTCAAAAGGGCATTTAAAATGATCTGTTGTAGTTATGTTTTACATTAATACACAATTTGCTTCCAATTCATAAGGCTTATATTCTAAATCAATTTTTTTTAAATAACATGACAAAAGCTGCAAGAATCGAAGAAAAAGTTTTCAGCAAACTGCCAGACTTGGGATATTCACAAAAAACGACAAATTTGATCTGGCTTTGGTACAATCCAAAAGAGAAATGCTCAATAGACATACTAAAATAGAAATAAAAAAAAGTATGCAACATAACCAAGAGAACTAATTTATCTTTTATATTTTCATAGCTAAGTTAGAGACTATTTTCTTTGTTATACTAAACAAAAATAACTGGCTATTACCTCTCTATTATCATTATGAATGTAACCCTCATAGGAATGTCTGGTGTAGGAAAAAGCCGAATAGGAAGACTCCTATCAAAAAGGTTGAATTATGCTTTCATAGACATCGACAGGATAATCGAGAACGAAAATGGCAAAAAACTGCAGGACATTATAGATAGTTTAGGCGATGAAGCGTTCCTGAAACTAGAAGAGTCTGCCATAATTAGCATTGGAAAAACAAGCAACTCCGTTATTTCTTCAGGAGGCAGCTCGATATATTCGGCAAGGGCAATGACTTTTCTTAAAAGTATCTCAAAAATAGTCTTCCTGAACGCTTCTTTAGAGGAAATCAAGAGGCGCCCTGTAGATTTTTCTGAGAGAGGAATTGTGGGTCTCAAGGAAAAAGGATTAGATATGCTTTTTGAGGAACGGTTGCCTATCTACAAGAGATACGCAGATGTGACTATAGACCTGAAGGATTTCAATAAAGAATATGTTGTTGATATGATAATTGATGTGCTCATTAGAAGTAAAAAGGAACAAGAAGCTTGAGGAAACAGTGAAAACTGCTACATGTCTCTTCCTATAACTTGTATGTTATCGGTGCATGCGTCTATTGTAAGACTGCACTCAGGGCAAACATAACAGTTAATACCTTCATCAATTTTTAGCACGGGTTCAATTATTTTTTTACAGTACTTACATTCTGTTGGCATTATTTTACCCTCATGCTTAATACGTGACAGAGGGGTTTAAACTTTCGGTTTACTTTTTCAACTTCTGATTAAAGCCGTTTGACGAATGGAAGATTAGGGTGCAATTTGGGTGAAAATTTGTACACTTTTGGCGTCAATTTTGAAAAATTGTTTAATAAATGATTGTCCATTCGATTGCATGGAGGTGAAAAGATACACAGAAAAACACTCGCGATAAGTCTTGCAGCGCTCGCAGTACTTTCAGCAGTAGGCGGCTTAGTAACAATGACAGCAATAGCGGACGCAAACTCGACAGGCACAGACACAACAAATGACGCATCAACAGTATTGGATTCAACTATTCAACAATTCGCCGATAATATGCAGATGATTGATGGCCCTAAAGGATTAGGCGGCGGTCCAAGCGGTAGGGGACATGGAATGGGATCAATGGGTTATGGCATCAGTAACATAGAAGTAAGCGACGAATACAAAGCAAACGTCAACACTATACTCTCAAGCGACGTTGACGTAGCTAATTTGAGCTCAGAAGGCTACAATGTAACCTCAATCAAACCAGAAATCAAAAATGTCATTGAAGGCGACGGAACCTTCGCAACGAAAGCAACAACGGCCATAGTAATCATGGAGAACGGAGACTCGGGCGTTGCAACAGTGAAAGTTGACGTCGAAAACTCTGCAGTCACAAAAATAACTATCGTTACAACAACGGTAATCGACAAAAGCAGCAGCTAAACACTATGAAAGCTAAGAAAACACCGCAGAAAATGAAAACCTTTACCCCCTCTTTTCCAGCCGCTAAAAGTCTTTTATCGTAATTCCTTTCTTAGCATAATCATATCAAGTTCTTTTCCATTCTCAACGATGGCTATAGGCTAGTTATGGACAAAAAAGTTCTTCCTCACGCCAGCTATTTTGAGGCTTTCCTTTTGGTACAGATGC
>JAXDAO010000247.1:0-10017 GCA_034679745.1 Bathyarchaeia archaeon | reverse complement strand
CTCCAGACTTCAGCAGGGTTGCGTTGCTCTATTTTTTCGAATTCACCACCAAGTGTTTCTGGGTCAAATTTAAGCATCTCCGATACGACGTATACTGGAACTCTGGCTTCATAAGCTAAAACTGCGATACCGCTTGTACCGATCTTATTGACAACATTACCTTCAGATGTAATTGCGTCTGCCCCTACGACAACCATATCTACATTTTTCATGAATGCCCTTGCTGCAGAATCAACAATGAAAGTTGTTTCTATGCCTAAATCTACGAGTTCTTTGGCAGTCAGTTTTCCCTGAAAGGCGGGGCGGGTTTCAGTGCAAATAACTTGAAAGTTTTTGCCTTGAGCTTTAGCTTTGGCTAGGAGGCGGGTTACAGTTGATGAGTGGCAGTGTGTGAAAACTGTGGAGCCGTCTTTGATGCGTTTGGCACCTATTTCGGCTGTACTTTCTCTGGAGGCATCTAGGTCTTCGAGGAATTTGCTTGCTTTAGTAATCACCATTTGACCAAGTTCGTCTACTTTTTCGGATTCTAGGTTTTGCACTTGAATAATTAAGTAACGGATGGCGTTGCGCATTAGTGGTTCAGTTTCTCTTGTGGCAAAAAGAATTGTTTGAGCTTCTTTGAGTTCAGCTAAAAAAGTTTTTTTGTTCTCTGTTTTTGTTTGTTCTGCTAATGTTTTCAGAGCTTGGATAGCGGCAATGGCGACATTTCTTGCGCCCTGAACCTGAAGCGCCCTTATTTTTTCAGCCGTAACTTTTACTGAATCAGCCATAATCCTCAAACCTAAAGCATAAACGATTATGATAGGATAGTATTTTGTGGAGAAGCATATAAGCAGATTCGTATCAACAGACTTGTGAAGAATATGTTGCCTGACGAGGATAGCATAAACAGTATCCTGCGGCCTTATGTTCAACCGTGGTATGACTCCATCGAGAATCCGCATAAGAGTCAAGAGTGCGTTCTTGACGGTTTGATTAAAAAATACGCTGATACTGAATATGGCTTGAGGTTTAAAGCCGACAAAATAAATTGTATCCCAAGATATCAGGAGAATTTTCCCATAATTAACTATTCGGAACTCTCTTCACACCTCAAAAAGGTAAGAGAACAGAATTTCAAGACTTTTTTAGCTGAACCTCCTCAATGCTGGGTTATGACCCGAGGATCAACAGGCAACTCCAAAATTCTCCCTGCGACGCAGACGCACCTCAAACAAATCTACAGTTGCGGTGCAAGAGCAATCATAAACCATGCTGTTAGAAAAAAGAATTACGAGGTCTTTTTAGGTGTAATTTTAAACTTAAATTTTCCCTCTAACGTGCACACGATGATGGTGGATGGCAAAGAGGTAACTTATGGATACAGTTCAGGCACCTACGCACGATTAAATCCCATGTTTGACCGTGTAAGCCTTTTACCGCGTCAAGAAGAAATCGACAAACTAGGAAGTGGCATCGGAAGAAAAGATTGGGAACAACGGTTTGAATTGGTCTATTCGATGGCAAAAGATCAAGCTGTGACTGCTACAATGGGGGTTACTCCAGTTATTTTATCGTTCGCTAGATACATAAAAAGCAAATACGGAAAAGCACCCCGAGACCTCTGGAAACCTCAAGCACTCTTCTGCACTAGCGTACGCAAAATACAATTCAAGTATGGACCTATCCTCAAGAAGTATTATGGCGATGTACCAATCGTGGAAATGTATACAGCAACCGAGGGAGTTTTCGGTCAGCAACTAGACGATCTACCCTACATTACTCCCAACTACGATGCATACCTCTTTGAAGTAGCCACTGGCAAAGGCATAAAAATGCTTCATGAACTAAAACGGGGAGAATGGGGACGACTAATAATCTCCTCTTGCATGTTACCCCGTTATGACATGGGCGATCTTGTTGAAGCCGCAGGAAAGAACTACTTCCGTATATTTGGAAGAAAAAACACATTTACACTTCTTGAACATCGGCTCTATCGGGCGTTTTTAGGTTGGCTGCTTTAATTAGGTGCAGGCATACGCTTTCGGGCGATCAATGCCACATAGATTGCTCCGCCTATGATTATTATGCCGATTACTAGTAACATTATAGCCCAGCTTTGACCAGAATCAGCCGTAAAGTAGCCACTTATTTGCAGTATCGAGAAGAGACCTAAAGTGATTAAGATTAAGCCACCGATTAAATAACCGATAAATCCGCGTTCGCCTTTTTCTTGTTTTTCTCGGTCTTCATTTTTCTCTTCTTTTTCATTTTTCTCGGATTTTTCACCCTTTTTTGGGTAAGGTTGAGTAGGCGGCGGTGGGACTGGCGCTGCACCCTTAAGTGACGCCCCACAGTTAGGGCAAAAAGTCATAGTATCGTCGATTTTATTGCCGCATTTAGGACAATAAGACATCTAATTCTCCCAATATCTTGTAATCAGCTCTGACTATTTAAAATATACAGATGCCAAGATTTGGAGAAAGCTATATGTAACATCTACTCCATTTCTCGGATGGAGAAAATCACTTGACTGGTGACCGAAGACGGCTTGGCTTAACTGAAGAAAAAAAAGAAAGCCTACTAACCGCAATATGGATAGGATCCATATTCATCACATTAGCAGTGGTTTACGCCGTCAATTTGTCAAACAACCTATTGGATCGACTAGTTAACTTCTTTATGTCTCTCACGCTGGTTACTGTGCCAAGCATAGGGGTTCCTTTACCAGCACCCACCGAGCCAGCGGGTCATCTCGTACTCTACAATGCAGGTTTTCAATTTGCCATCGCAATAGGTGCCATAGAGATAGTAATATTAGTCATTCGAATCCTGCTTCATTCACCAGTCTCTCGAAAAGCAGAAACAATAGAGAACATTGTGTTTTGGCTCAGTGCAAGCTTCTTGATATCCACATACCTACTAAACATAACTATAACTGCAGAGTGGTTTGTGTTTTGGGCAGGCATAATTCTAATCTTCGGTTTTGCGTTAATCTCCCGAGCAATTATCCTTTTAGTAAAAAGATAAAGACTATTTTTTCTTAATTTTCAACTTCCACCAAAGGGATAAAACTTGCCTGAACATGCTCCAAGCGTCTTTTGCAAGGTTCACTTTGGTATCTTTACCACTTTTCCATTCTACCGGAATTTCCTTAATCTTGTAGCCATGAAGGCAGCCCCTGACCATTGTCTCAGTGTCCCAAAACCAATGAGTGGCTTCAATTTCACCCAACAGATCTAGAAGGGGTAGTTTTCTAAACGCTTTGAACCCGCACTGATGATCTCTGAGCTTTGAGCCAAGCAGACGTCTAACAAGGAAATTATAAGTTTTTGAACTAAAGCCTCTGCTGAAGGTACGTTCAGCTCTGCTCTCGGTCAGCATCCTTGAGCCTGTTGAAAAGTCGTATCCTTCAACTGCAATGGCTTCAACAAGAGGTTTGAGGTATTTGAGGTCTGTGGCTAAATCTAAATCCATGTAAACTAAAATTTCACCCTTACTGTTTTGGAACGCGTTATTTAGAGCAGTACCTCTACCTAATCGGGCTTCACGGTGAATATGCTTAACGCATGGATACGCTTTGGCTAGTTCGCGGGCACGTTCAGCGGTACCGTCGGTGCTTCCATCTTCGGCTATAATTATCTCATATGAACCGACGAACTCGTTTAGTGCGCTCATAGTTTTCTCGACTGCTGGTTTAAGGTAGTCTACTTCATTGTATGCGGGGAGAACCACGGAAACCTGCACTAAATTGAGTTCTGTTGTTGTCATGGCGCAAAGAACCAACTTGGGAACCATTTGAGATTGTGAATATACTCGCTTGTGGCTGGTGCTCCTGAAATTACAGGGTAGAAAGCTACAAACATTGCTACTGTTGAGGCGAAAAGAATTATTGCAGCGACTTTTCCTATGGGTTTATGCCAGTATTTGTTGATGAAATACGTTAGGGCTAAACAAAGCAATGGAACGCTTAGGAAATAGTGGTAAATGTATGTTGCTCTGCCTATGAAAACGTATGGTAACCATGAGAACAGGAAAACCACTGAGATGTAAATCGCAGCTACATCCCAACCTTCACCGCGGATGCTAACACTCTCCCCTAAAGCCGACTTGGAGAGACGGCTTCGCAAATTAGACAGTAACTCTTCAATATGAAACGCCCTGATTACAAGAAGAATCATGGTGGTAAAGCCGACCCACCAAACAGCAGGATTGCCAAAAGCGGTGATAGTAGAAACTACTCCATTTGGCAAATAGGTTATGTCAAACCATCTAGGCACGTTTACACCGTCGATTCTGAACATAAGAGGCCAAGACCACCATGGAGCTGATGCTGAGTCAGTCACAGTTCCGGCGTGGAAGCTAAGCATGGCATTTTGGAGATTTAATATCGTTAGTGGTGAATCACCAAGAAGCATCTCAGGAATATATGTGGCAAAATATATGGCGGCGAATACTCCTACAAAGCCCATCATCAAGAGGAAAGGATGGTTAAAGAACGCTACGTACTTCTCACTCAAGGTGCCTTTGAATCTTGTAAGGTCTTTAAATCTGATCGCTACAAGCAAAGCAAGCATACCAAGTGCTCCGTATAGCACAAACCATTTAGTTGAGAACCCTAACGCAACACAGACAAAAGCTATAAACAATGGCCAAATCGAAGTTTTCCATCCATCCTTGAGGACATTCAGGAAGTAGACTAAAAAGAACAGCTGTGCAAGCAGAGAGAAGAATACGACGTAGGTATCGGTGGTAGCGATGCGTGCCATTGTGAAATGCATAAAATCAAAAGTGAACAAGAAGGAAGCTGAGAATCCACCGATCCAGGTATCGAAGAGTTTCTTGCCTAAAAGATACATTAACGGGACAAGCAAAGTGCCAAATATTACACCCATTATTCGCCAGCCAAACGGCGTTTCTCCAAAGGCCAACACTCCCACTGTTTGAATTAACTTGCCAAGCGGTGGATGAGTGCGCTCTTTTGGAATTACATGGTTTACAAAGTTTTCTGCTGATCTTGCGAAGTAGACTTCATCAAAATACATTTTGGACATATATGTTGGTGGAATCTCCAGAGAATCCTGCTCATCTACCAACGCGGATATAGTTTGATCTGTTTCGTTTAGAGCTGTGATTCCAGTTATTGGAACCTGTATGTAGTCTGGGCTGGATAAACCAATTTCAGTGATTTCAATTATCGGTGAGGGTTCCTTGTCGGTTGGGTTTGTTATGCCCCAGTTAGAAAAGTCAGGTCTTGTATCATACGTTACGGCAGTTATATCAAAGCGCAAAAACTGTATGTTCGCATATATGCTCACGTCTTGCTGGACTGAGTAATCAGTGTCTCTATCCAGCAGCGAATAGTTGCCTATGTAACTCCAGTTTTGGGGGGTACCTGAGTAAATCAAGACTGTTGCATTGCCTGTTTTCACCCAGAAGTATGCTGTCTGCACTTGCTGACTTGAACCCACATCGACATAGAAACTCGCTTGTGTGGTACTTTGCCAGTTGGTAACTGGCGCGTTAATTCTTCCTACATTCCAAGCGGCTATACTAAAGAAGAGGACTGATAACAGAATAATAGACAGGAGATCAATCTTTGTTAGTTTTAAGTCGAAGTTCATTTCTGTAGATCATCTCTCGACTCGTTTTTGTTTAAAGGCTCGGCTGTTTTTAGTAGCTGTCGTCCTCTGAACTCATCCCACATGAGTACTGTTGCATAAAGGAACATTATTAAATTAATAACGCTTACCGCTAAAACAACTAAATCTCCACTGGGGATGAATGCATCATTATTAAGATAATATAGTACATAAGCTTGGTTAACAAATAAAGTGGCCGTTAAAGTAGCATAAAGCAGTCTCGCTTTTTTTGTAAACGGTACCAACAAAGCCAGCATAATGATAGCAGGAAACAGATATCGCTCATGAATTCGGGTTGGCAGCATAAAGAACGCGAAAAACAGCATAAATGCTACAAATATAGCAAGCTTATCACCTGACACATTAAACCGCTTGTGTAGTATGTAAGTAGTAAAAGCCGCAAAGGTTCCAAAGAGCACCCAACCGACGATGTAGAGGTTTCCGTCAGGTATCCATAACCCAAACATTCCCCATAGGTTGAAGGCATTAATTGACGTATATTGGTATCCGCTGTATGCCCCAAAGTAGATATTGCTCAGGAAAGTGACGGGGTTACCCCATTCGAACGTTAAAATAACAAGAAAAACAGTTGCGATGAAGGCAACTATCGAGGTGAGGAGCCGCTTTGGTCCTTCTTTCTTAAAAATCAGAATTGCAATCAGCGGTAGTAGCGCTATACCCTGTGGTTTAGTCAGTAATCCTATTGCAAAGACGATTGCAGACATCTCGGGCTTGCGTTTTAGGGCAAGCATAAGTGAAAGCACTAAAAAGAAGGTGTAGATTGCATCGAATTGACCCCAGACGGCCACATTAAAAAGTATGGCAGGATTGAACGCGTAGAATGCTATCGCTAAAAGGTTATGTCTGAGGCTTAACTGCTTGCGCAGAAACACAAAGATGAGAATCAATGTTGCAAGATCAAAGAGAGTAGGCACCAACTTGACAACGTAGGCGGAGCTAATGCTTGCCGAAACTAAGTTGGCTAAAGAACCGAAAGCCCAGAAAAGGTACACATTAAAAGGCGGATAATCGCACCAACTTACAACACTGTAGAATGGCCTTATGCCATGTTCTGCTGCAGTGCCAAACCATGAAATGAATGTATTTGTATCATTTTCGTAACCTTGCAACGGAAACAAGAGAAGCCTAACTATTAGGGCAGCAAAAAGCAACACCGCTAAACTAATGATCTCGCGTTTGTCAAACGAGAAGCTAACCATGATTCCGTCTCAGTGGAAAATACTCTTCGTCACTGCATAAGAAGTTTTTTCCAAAACAACCTGTAAATAGGGATGTGGAGCCTTCGGCGGGATTTGGACCCGCGACCATTACCTTACCAAGGTAACGCCCCACCGGGCTAGGCTACGAAGGCAAATTGCATTTCTGTTTCTCAAACAAATGCGGTAATAAATAAAGAGCTTACGGTTATACTATTAAAAAAAGCTATAGACTCAAGCTTAAACGGGGGTTTTTTAGGGGCAAATAAATATTAAAGGAGGCAGAACTATCTCCATAAGCGCAAATCTGTGCAGGGGTCTCCAAGCCAGGTCAACGGAGTAGGGCTTAGGACCCTATCGCGTAGGCGTTCGTGGGTTCGAATCCCACCCCCTGCACCAAATTTAGAAACTTGAATTTTGAAAAGGCTTGTTGATGTGCGTTGTGGTCGTTTCAGTGAGTGCAACTCTAACCCAAATTATTTAAGGCGATACAACGATAGACTCTTTGATTCACCGTAGGCGTTTGCATATGGCAGGAGTTAACCGCTAATCACTAAGGGGAATAAGCTTGATGAAGAAATTTACCTTTATTACAGTTTTTGCGTTTTTACTTTTATCATTAATAGTTATTCCACAATTATCTTACTGTCAAACCAACACACCGACGCCAACAGACGAAGCACCACAAAACTCGGGCTTAGACATAATGCTTATCGGTGTAATAATATTGGTTGTCGCAGTAGTTGTTGTGGCGTTTTCCTATTTTATGCTAGTAAGGAGGCGAAAGGTGAATGAAAAGAGCCTCAGAAAATTCTCCGCCAGTGCTTTCGAAGGGTGGGTTCTTGGCAGATTCAACGGCACACCAAGCGACCCAACCAGTGGAGTAACTGGGTTCACTCAGGGCGGTCAACCGCTCTTGATTAAACAATCAGATAACGTTAGCCTCAGCGAAGTCGAGGGCTTCGTCAAGGTTCTGGTAAAAGGAAAAAGCCAGAAGGGAACGGTTGTGGCATTCGGATTCGACAAAGACGCCGTCGAAGCGAAAATAACAGCGATGGATAACGAAATCGAGCTTCAACTATTACCTATATATGAACTAATAAACAAACGATACTCTAACAGGATTGCAGCTCTAGCAAGTGCACCGGTTACATTTAATACGACAGCAGTTGAAACAACTCCTGTATATGTACCATCCCCGACTACAGCTAGACCAGCATCGTTTGATGGTTTCGACAAAATGCCACCTGAATCCCCAAGAGACGGGGTGAAACCCAGGGTTTTCATATCTAACAGTAATTCACTGGTAGCCGACCAAGTCAAGCGGATGCTCGACTTCCTACATTACGAATATGATATTGGTGATAAAGAGGAAGCATCTGTACCGATATCTGACAAGAATCTCAGTTTAATGAAGAACTGTGATTGCGCCGTGATAAACATTAACGCCGCTGAACAGGAGCGAAGGTACAGCGGACTCTACAACCTTAACTCAAATGTAACCTCAGCCATCAACGCGGCTTACCTAAAATATAATGCCCAGGTGGTTTTGCTAGTTGAGAGAAAAATCGATTTACCAGCAAACCTCAAGGGTTTAAGAAAGATTGAATATGACAACGACGACTTATCTTTTAATGCCGCTATGAATCTAGAGAAAATATTGGCGGAGTTCAAGAAAATTTAGAACCTGAAATTATCTCAAGGGATCTATGGATCCAGTCTCCCCTATTCTTCGGCTTTCGAATACTGCTTCAACACTATTTTAATCCAGACACGTTTTGCCTCTTTTATACAGTAAAATTGTGGGACGTCATATTCCTATTGAAGAACAGAATAGGAAAAAAGCAGCGAGTAGGCGTTCGAGGTTTGAATTCCAACTGCACCAAATTTTTTAGTTGAGAAGCTGTAAAGGCGCTTTATGAATACACAGATAATCTTGATTGTGTCAGACATCAAACTTATCAAAAGAGCGTGTTGGCATATAATTTTCAAAAAGCTTCTCACAATATGCAAGAACTTAAAACTGTCAAGAAGTATATGAATAAACGAGGGATAGTATGCATATTGCTCAAATAGGAACTGGTAGAGTTGGGCGTCCAACTGCTTATACGATTATGTGCTCTAAACTCGCTGACAAATTAACTGTTTGTGATGTAAAACCTGGTCTTGCAGCGGCATTTGCTGAAGAATTAAAGCATGTCACTGCAAGCATTGGATTAGACGTTGAGATCAATTCTTGTGAGCGAGATGAAGAGGTAAATGATGCCGATATTATTTTGATTTCTGCAGGTCAACCCAGGATTCCAGGAGTAAAAATGACCAGGCGTGATTTAGCAGTCCAAAATGGTAAGATAGTCAAGGAGGTTTCCCAAGCTACAATCAGCAATAATTCAAGAGCTAAATACATCGTTATTTCAAACCCGGTGGATGCAATGGCAATGGTTTGTAAAAAATACACGAAAGCCGACTTTGTAATTAGCACAGGTACAAATCTTGAATCCCTACGATTCCGCTCCAAGCTGGCAAATGCACTTGGCGTTGCCGTGTCATCTGTTGAAGGTTGGGTAGGAGGAGAACATGGCGATGCAGCGATTCCCTTGTGGTCTACTGTAAAAGTAGCTGGCTTACCCCTTGAATCATATCTTGCATCGAATCAAAAAGCTCTTCTTAAGGACGAAATTGAAGTATACGTAAAGAGCGTATCGAAACTAATAGTTGATAATTTAGGTGCTACTGAATTTGGACCAGCGGCTTCTTTTCGCGATATTACAAACGCTATAGTAAACAACACAAACGAAATTCTCCCAATATCAACACCTATACTCTTTAACGGGTTAGGTGAACCAGTGTTTGTGAGTGTTCCTCTACATCTTGGGGCAACTGTGAACAACTCATTATACCAAAATCTTTCAAAAAATGAGCAAGAAGCAATAATCCTCGCTGCTCAAGAAATTCATAAAACATACAAAACGGCAATTGATGACAGAGATTAAATGCTAACCTGGCCGAATAAAAAAAGAAAAGAAGAAATTTAGTCAACTTTCTTTTTAACTTTGCCTGCGGCTTCCTTAGTCTCTTCTACCACTTTTCCGCCAGCTTTCTTAACTGCGCCACCCGCTTTTTCTGCGCCCTCATGAATCGCCCCGCCTTCTTTTAGAGAACCCTTGACTTTACCGCCT
>JAXDAO010000246.1:0-3140 GCA_034679745.1 Bathyarchaeia archaeon | reverse complement strand
GATTTGAGGTGTGCTTCTATGCCATTTTTGAGTGTCATCTGGGACATTGGGCAACCTGCGCAGTGTCCAACTAGTCGAACTTTCACAGTTTGTCCTACGATAGCCACTAGTTCAACGTCTCCGCCATCCATTTGAATTTGCGGTCTTATGTCATCAAGGGCTTCTTGTACTCTTTTTTGAATTGAATCAGCCATACAACTTCACTGTATCCTTTGAATTGGAACAGCTATTATAAAGATTCTGGCAGATTACCATTTTTCACTCCATATCGGTCGCAAATGTGTAGATATGGCAAAGCTAAAAAGGCAAATGCTCACTTACAAGAGGCAAAGAGGCACAGGAGAAATGTTTAACGCTAAAGAATTCATAGAAAACTCGCTTAAAGAAATAAAAAATATCGTTGGAGATAACAAAGTAATTTCCGCTTGCTCAGGCGGAGTCGATAGTACAGTCGCGACTTATCTGGTGCATAAAGCTGTAGGAGATAAACTTGTCGCAGTCTTCATCGATGACGGGCTACGCAGAGAAGGCGAACCAGAATTCGTCGTCAGAATCTTAAAAGAACTAAAAATTAAAACACGCTACGTTGACGCTAAAGAAGAATTTTTTCAAACTTTCAAGGGAAAAACAGACGCTGAAGAGAAACGCAAAGCTTTCAGAGACAAATTCTACACCACACTCGGCAAAGTAGCAAAGGAGGAACAAATTCAATTCATCACACAAGGCACTATAAAAGCAGACGTTTTAGAAACGGTCAAAGGGATAAAATCTCAGCACAATGTCCTTGAACAGATAGGCATAAACCCTCAAATATACGGCTACAAAATCCTCGAACCTCTGCGGGAACTCTTTAAACCAGAAGTTCGGATGGTAGGAAGAGAAATGGGGCTACCTAGAGAAATCTCTGAACGGATGCCTTTCCCTGGTCCGGCACTATCACTAAGAATTCTAGGAGAAGTCACAGCAGAAAAAGCTGCAATCGTCCGACAAGCGACCCAAATCGTCGAAGAAGAAACCGCTAATCTAGGAGCGTTCCAAACTTTCGCAGTTCTTCACAATGACAAAGCAACAGGCATCAAAGGCGGCAACAGATTATATGGCAACATCATAACAGTAAGAATCGTAAACTCAAAGGACGCAGTAACTGCTCTTGCCGTGAACGTTCCTTACGAGTTGTTATCGAAAATCTCTAAACGCATAACAAACGAAATTCCGACAGTCGTAAGATGCCTATATGACATAACAGACAAGCCACCCTCAACAATAGAATTTGAGTAATATCTACTATTTTTTTTCTTTTGTCTAATTTTCCAATTATTAAGAAATAGAAAATAAGTTTAGAAAGCCAACTTTCGCTTTTTTATGACAGTCACTTTTCTTTCAGTTTGGGGATAACTTTTGTTACCCACTCAATTTTAGTGGAGTATATTTCACGCATTTTTGCTGTGGCGGGTGCTTCTTTAGGTTTTGCCAGCATTTGGATTTTGGCTTTGCTGACTGCGCTGTTGCGTTTTGGCTTGTTCCTTATGGATTTATAATTTTGACGGTTCATGTTCGATCGCTAATAATGAAGCCTTAAGCCTAACATATAGGAGTTTGCCTCTTTTTTCGTTTGATCTCCCCCTATAACGTAGTAAATTGACAGCTGAAAATCAAAAGTTTGATTGGTTGATATTGGCGGCTGCATAATCCAAACCTTAACATTGCTCTGTACCTTGATGCGATCCTCTAGCTTGCATCAACCGAATTGAGCTTGAATAAACATGTCATCACTGGAGTTGAACTCTTTTGGCAAGATATCTTCAAGCTTAGGTATGTTAATGTGCTCAAATTCGCCGACAGTGCCCCAAAAATGTCTCTGAACTTTTTCTCATTTCCTAGGCGCTTCCAAGTTAAAGGCTTTATTAATACCCGTTACCTTGCGCAGTATGGGTCTTCATTCTTTGCCTTATGATAACGAACGCATTCTGTGCAGTCACTATGGCGAGGGCAATCTCTTTTAGGACAGGGACAATGAGGCGCTTTAGCTGACATAACCAAAGCTACCCACACATCGAATATAACTATTAAGGGAAAAAAAGCTTAGATGAATAGTGATAGCAGTCTAAACGCTAAACCGCCCACTAATAGTGCGACCCCGATATTGGCTGCAGTTATTACTGCTGTAGCCTTCCAGCCGAACTCCTTGCCCAAGATTGCAATAGTAGCTACACAGGGTATGTAGAGCATCGCCACCAGCGCCATAACGACCAACTGAACAGGTGAGAAACCCACCAACAAATCTGAGGTACCAAGAATTGCAACTGCGCCTACGAGAACGAATTCTTTGCGAACCGTACCTAAAATCAGCAGAATCCCAGCAAAGGTGGGCAACCCCAGCCACCACACAGTCAAAGGTGCCAATGCATCACTAAGTGGTGCCAGCACGTTAAGCGCGTAGAGGACTTGTATAAGGGCGCTAAAAACTATGTACATAGGGAAAACTACGTAGATGATGGATTTTGTGCGTGCCCAGGTCTGCGTTAGCACAACCTTAGCTGAAGGCAGCTTGAAGCTACTCATCTCCATGATTAAACCTGTTGATTTGCCTGGAACAGCCTTCATAGCTACACGTCCCAACACGAAGATCACGATTAAGTCAACTACATAGAGTAGTAGAGCCCAGTGTATGCCCACAAATAAGCCCACCATACCGAAAAGAATGATAGTTCTTGCTGAGCAAGGGGCAAAAGTTATGGCGAACGCGGCTAAGAGTCGTTCGCGGCGGGTTTCCATGATTTTGCATGCTTGAATGGCTGGTACGTTGCAGCCGTACCCCAAGATGATTGGGATTAAGGCTTTTCCATGTAAACCTATCTTGTGCATGGCACTGTCCATCATGAATGCCACACGTGTTAAGATGCCTGAATCTTCTACAACAGCTAACAGAAGGTAGAAAGGAATCACGAATGGGATAATCAGGGTTAAACCGGCAACGATACCACCCCAAACACCATTAATTATGATTGCTAAAATTGGTAGCTGAGACGTCAACGCGGGGTCAACAGGTTGAATCATGTTTAGGCCATCTGCAATTATGCCTGAAATCGCATTTCCCACAAAAAAGGTCCACAATAACAAACCAACAATGACGCCTGCTG
>JAXDAO010000245.1:0-3148 GCA_034679745.1 Bathyarchaeia archaeon | reverse complement strand
AGTTGCTGGTGTATCGTCAAACGTTTACACAAAAGCACTCAAAATTACCGGAGCGACACTCTGACCTTCGTTTTTCCGCAAATTATAATACTACCGCGGTTAAGGGTTAATCCGTTGGCTCTCAATGGATAAAACTCGCCTCTGCATTGTCACACATACATTTCTGCCCCACGTTGGCGGAATAGAAATCGTGACAAATGAACAGAGCAAGAGGCTACTGCATAAGAATTATGCGCCAACCATTATAACTAACCAAATCGGAACGCCAAAACACTATGTGGTTGACGGTGTACCTGTCGAATGCTATAGATCCCTTAACACAGGTTTTCGTCTCGGAATCCCTTATTCTATTCCGACTTTAGGTAGTTTTCCAACCTTCACTAAGACGGTCAAATCTAGCAAAATTGTGCACGCTCACGGCCATCCATATCTAACGTCTCTAATTGCTGGCAAGCTCGCTAAATATTACGGCAAGCCCTTTGTTTTAACCCAGCACAACACCTTCATCGAGTATAACAACTTTTTTGACCAAGTTGAACTGTTAAACGACTTAGCTATAGGAAAAAACAACCTCAACGCGGCTGATAAAATAATTGCAATAAGCAACGCTACCAAAGATTACGTATTAAGATTAGGTGCCAAACCAGAAAAAGTTAAAGTCATCTACAACGGCGTCGATTTGGCAAGATTTAGAGCAATCAATGGAAAGCGCCAAGAGATGCGTAAGAAACTTTGCATACCCAGTAACGCAGTGGTTATTTTAACTGTCAGGCGTCTTGTTTACAAGAATGGGATCGACACACTGCTGGATTGTGCAAAAATCGCCGTAAACAAGAATCCAAATATTGTGTTTTTGGTCGTAGGAAAAGGTCCTGATTTAGAGAGTGTCAGGATGCAGATTGCGCAGTTGGGGATTCAAGACAAATTTAGGCTGGCAGGGTTTGTTAGCGATGCTGATTTGCCATCTTACTATAATGTTGGGGACTTGTTTGTGTTGCCATCTAAGTCAGGGGAAGGTTTGCCATTGGTAGCTCTTGAAGCTATGGCTTGCGGTCTCCCAGTAGTGGCCACCGACGTGGGTGGCATAAAAGAAATTCTTCTGGATGATTATGGTAAGCTAGTTCCACCTAATCAGCCTGAACTGCTTGCTGATGAAGTATTGGAGTTTGCGGCGGTTGATTTTTCTTCCCGCAAAGGTGAACTCAGAGCCCGAATTGAGGAGCGGTTTAGTTGGGAGTCTAATGTTGAAAGACTCAGCCGGCTATACGAAGAACTTATTTAATCATCTAGCGGAAACAATATAACCCTTTGATATGGAAAGTTAGCTGATGACGTCAAAAGTTGAACTGGTCTCGGTGGTCATTCCAACACTCAATGAAGCTGGAACAATACAAGAAGCTATTGACACAATCGATAAGTATGTGAGTTATCCAAAAGAGATAATCATTGTAGACGGTAACTCTACTGATGGCACCTTAGACATAGTTAAAGACACAAACCGATGCAGACTCATCATTGAACCGAGACGAGGTTATGGACTTGCTTTAAGGATTGGAATGAAAGCAGCAAAAGGTAACGTTGTCATTATGGTTGACGCAGATGGCACCTATGAATTCAAACACATCGACCGCCTCGTCAATCGACTGCTCGAAAAAGATGCAGACATGGTTTTAGCTACCCGGATGTATGACCCAAATAAAGCCATGGGATTCCTCAACTTTTTGGGTAATAAAGTCATCACATTCACCTATGACTTCTTCTATAGTCAATTTCTCAGCGATACTCAATCTGGTTTTCGGGCGATCTCGCGTGAAAAACTTGATAATGTAAAGTTCAAGGAAACTGATATGCCCTTTGCCACAGAGATGCTCATTCAATTTGCAAGAGAAGGCTATAACATGGTCGAGATTCCCTCCACATATAAGCCTCGGACATATGGTAAAACTAAGCTTAGGCCGTTTCAATCAGGGATTAGGATTTTTAGCACTATATTCAGGGGGTTCTTGGATGCGAAGACGTTTAGAGTCTGTTATGCACATTGGAAGAAGAATCGGTTTAAGCGATGAGAAAGGCGCTGCAGTTGCCGTTCTTGTTGCTTTAATCGTCGTTGCAGCGGTAGTTGCAGGTTACTATTTGTTATTGGCTCCGCCGCCAGAAGAATACAACGTTATTAATCTGCTTGACAGCAAAAAACAAGCAAGTAACTATCCTGAAGTTCTTGTTGCGAACCAGAACAGCACTTTCACTGTTTATGTTAACGTAGAAAATCATATGAATAGTGATCAAAGGTATCGTGTATTGACAAAAGTAACCACGAACCTTCCCGCAAACTTTCCAGAGGGACTACCGATCAGCCCAGTGAATGCCTATGACTTAAACTTGGCGAAAGGAACAAGCAACCAAGCTCAGGTCACAATCACTGAGAACGAAGTGGGTAACTATTCGGTAGTTTTTGAACTCTGGCGGCTTGACTTAGGAGACTGGATTTTTACCAACAATTATTGCGTGCTTAAAATAAAAGTAGTAAATTGAAATTATTGGTTAAGTAATCGGTAAGAAGAGCGATTATTTCGTTTAAATATGGAGAGGATATGTGTCTTTGAGGTAATAACCTCTCAGCAGAAGCTATAGTTGCTCAAAAGAGCTATCTATGACCACGGTTCTTGTTGCTTTTAGCCACATAATTCTTCTCTATTGCAACACGGTGTACATTATTGTAAGCACAGAAGGGAATGATTTTCTTGTCTGGGGTAATGTAGTGGACGACGCATCGACGAACTCTATTGACGTCAAAGTTGTAGGAGTCCATGAATGCCATGCAGCCAAGAAGGAATATTCTTCGTCGAATTTTGCCCAGTGATTGGTATGAAGGCGAGAGGTGCATTCGCATTATTGATTTCACCAGCGTTAGCATACCCACTTCTTTGGTGACAAGTAACATATTCATTGACAGCATCGATGCCATGAAAAGTGAAGAAAGCAGTGATATTTTTCCTTTGGACTCAGCGGATTCAGCTGTTCTTCGGATTGTTCTAAAGAATCTGTCAAAGTTTACGAAGCGGTTAATGGGGAAGACTTGCCCGTCTTTAGAAACATAAATCCAGTTAACTATACCGCATTGTGGACTGCAACTGAACAGAGGCCATGG
>JAXDAO010000244.1:0-5790 GCA_034679745.1 Bathyarchaeia archaeon | reverse complement strand
ATACCAACAGATAGCGAAGCAATTACCACAGGATTAGCCCAACCCATCGGAGAGTTCCCATAAGGTGTTAAACCATAGGTAATCCCCAACAGAATCAACGTTAACCCACCGCCGAAAGCTATATTTCCCCAAACATCAAGCTTCTGCTTCTTTCTTATAACATGCTGTTCTTTGAGTTTCCAATAGGACCAAATTGTCCCCACGACGCCTACCGGAACGCTGACTAAGAAAACTAACCGCCAGTCATAAACTGCTAAAATGCCACCCAAGACTAAGCCGATCAATGAGCCAGCAAGAAAAGCTATTTGATTAATACCTAAGGCTTTACCACGTTCATTTTCCGGGAAGGCATCAGTTATAATGGCTCCGCTGTTAGAAAAAAGGAACGCCGCACCAACTCCCTGGATAATTCGAAAGATAATTAACTCTATGGCGCCTGCGTCTCCAGTATTTGGAGTTATCGAAAGTAAGATAGAACCGACAGTAAATATTGCAAAGCCCAAATTGTATAGCTTAACCCTTCCGTAAATATCAGACAACCTACCAAATGTGACCAGCAGAACAGCCGTTACGATGCTATAACCGAACATAACCCACATCAAATATTGAAAACTAGTGAAAGGATCAATGTTTATGCCTCTAAAAATCGATGGTAACGCAATAAGCACTATGGTCATATCGATTGATGCCATAAGCATGCCAATGGTTGTATTCGAGAGCGCAACCCACTTGTACTGTACCATAAGTAGAGTCATCAGACTAATTTTTTGGTGGTAAAGTGTTCGTGGATTATAAAAAGATTGTTGGGAAATGTTCAAGTTCCCATAATTATTCACTCGATTTTTTGTTCAATTTTTCCGTTATCTTTTACTCTCTGTAATCGTTTTATCGGATTATACCAGTTCCACTTGCCAAATGTTGACATTACCGCAGGCACCAGATACGTGCGCACGACGAGCGCATCTATTAAAATACTGAAAGCAAAAGCAAAGCCCATCTCTTTTAGCATCATGTTGCTTGATAGCATCAAGGCACCAAGCGAACCAGCTAAGATTATTGCAGCAGCAGTAATTATTCCACCTGTTTGCTGAATTGCATGCACTATCGCATCATTTAGTTTTTGGCCTTTAGCAGCTTCTTCGCGAATACGAGTAAGGATAAAGATATTGTAGTCCATTCCTATCCCTAGTAGTAACACAAAGAGTATCAACGGAGTGATGAATAGCAGACCGTAGCCGAAAGTTGACTGGAAGACAAGCACAGTGAGTGCAAGAGTCCAAACTATGCTCATCAATACTGAGAGGATTGCAAACACTGGCAAAATCAGAGAGCCCAAAACAATGAACAAAACTATTCCAACGCCTAACGCAACGATCGGTAGAATAGCGTTGAACTGGTTATCAAAGACTTCCTTTGTATCAAGTATACCACCAGTTGTACCACCCAAATAGACACCTGTAACATTAACTGCATCATCGTAGTCTGCATGTAGAGTTGTTCGAATGTTTTGAGCGTAACCCATGGCTTCTGTAGAATACGGGTCAACGCTAAATGTTACGGTTATTAGAGCCGACTGATTATCGTCTCCGATGGAGCTTAGCATGCTGTTGTAAGTAGTTGAATCTGAATCGTTTGTGATTGTCTGATACTCTACCATTTCTCCATACGGCATAGTAGAACTCTTAACTTCACGTATACCTTCGTGGCTTGCGATCATTGAAGAGATATTATTTAATGTAGTCATTTCGCCCATGTTAAAGCTGCCATTAGCATCAACTATAGGATGCGAAAACGTTACCACCACGTATGAGGGCATTAATATACCACTTCCAAAAGAATCAGTCATAACGTTTGAAGCAGAAACCGACTCGAGATCAGCAGAAGCAGCACCTAGCAAGTTGTAAGTCGGCACTGTTGTTGAATAAACGTAGAAAGCGGGAAGTGTAACAAGGACCGCTAACAGTATAATGGTTTTGCCGTGCTTAACAGAAAAGGCTCCGCTTCTAGCAAAATAGCCGCCTCTACGGTGGTTCCTTTCTCGAATTGATGTAGCATATCGTTCAAATCGCTTTCCAGAGGTTGGCCAGAATATTCTATCACCAAGTATTGCTGCTAAAGCAGGTGCAAAGGTTAAGGAAGCAAGCAAAGTAACCACTACACCCAAACCAACGATTAAACCCATTGTTTGAAGAAAAACCATTGAGGTTGCTGATAGCGCAAAGAAAGATATTATAACAGTTGCACCACTGGTAACGATGCTTTCACCTGCCCAAACAATTGACTTCTGTATGGATTCAAAAAGCGGCAGGGAATTGATCCTTTCTTCACGATGCCGAGCTAATACGAATATACTGTAATCAGTTCCTACGCCAATCAGCACAGTCAAAAGAATTGTGTTAACTGTATAGTCAACTTGGTTAACGTATGTACCAATCAAGTATGGAAATATTTGTGAAATACCTAGACCAATTCCGATTGTGCCAAGAGTAACAATAGGAGTGATTATGGACCTAAAGAATACAGCTGTGGCAACAATCAGTAGAATTATAGTAATTGGCAGAATCAGTTCAAGGTCGCTGAAGGTTGATTGCATGTAATCATAACTAATAGCGTCTGAGCCGGTAACTTGTACTGAGTTAACGCCGTCGGGGTTTTGGGCTAATTGTGATGAGATTATGTTACGGATTGCTAAAAGATTTTCATTGTCTGATTCATAGAAAGTTATTGAAATTAATGTGACATCCTTTAAAGGCGAAACAAAAGAAGTTATTAAAGACTCAAAAGGTTCTCTGACATTGTAAGACTCAGTGTCCCAAACAATGTTTGATGCCAACGTTTCTAACGCACTTGAAGTTGTATTCTCGCCCATGTTGTAGATGGCAGTGATTAATTCCTTGGATAAACCAGATTGATTTGAAAGATAACTTATTGTTGTGTCTTCGATTACATTATTCGTATATGTTGTATTTGCCCGCCAATAGTCCCACAGCGTAAGGGCTGAGGCAATAGAGTTAGAAAATTCTTCACTATCACTAAAGTAATTGGCTATAAACTGAGCGTTTGCCACATTTGCTGCTGCAACAGCTGTGCTGTTTATCCAGTTTTGAACTGGCGTTTTGGGAACCTTGGAAGCCCAAGAAGCATTAAAATAATCTAGTAAATGTGAGGTATAATCATTGAAGGATTCTTCATCCGCCTCTTTTAGAATCTTTTCTGTTTGATCATAGGAGACTTCGTTAAATGATGAAATGAAGTCTTCTGATATGCCATAAGTAGTTGGGTACCATATAGCGCTATTCGCCAAACTTGCAAGTGAACTGCTTGATGGATATGCGCCTAAATTGTAGGCAGCTCTCACGAAGGCAACTGATGCATCTGCAGCATTTGCGGTGTAGTTAATTGAGAATTCTCGTAATTGCGCGTTGTTTTCGTCTTGGGTATTTGTTAAGTAAACATCAAGTGAAAAATTCGTTGTTATTGCAGTGGCGAAGGCTTTGGCCGTTGCATTGGTACCAAATGCTGTGTTGATATATTGTTGGTTCGTTATGTTTGCTGCAAGGGAGGCACGTACAGTGGGTGTTAATGCTGCAGTATTGGGGTCTAGGAAACTCATTGCCCATGTAGCATTGAAAGCGTAGAGTAACTGTGAAGTGTATGCGTATGCTGTTGGATCTGCCATTTGGAGCGCGGCATCTGTTTGTTGATAGGCTATCAGGTTAGATTGAGTTATATCCCCTGCTAATTGATAGGTTTGACCCCATGCATTTAGATAGATAGCAGGTACACTGTAGAGTAAGTTGTAGGTCATGTTTGCGTTGCTGATGAGGGCGTAGATTGCTTGGTTGGTTTGGTTGAGTCCAGGGATAAGGTTGTTGTTAAGGGTCTCATCGTAGGCGGCATACCACACTTTTGAATATACTGTTGGAACACTATAGAGAAGAGTATATGTCAAGTTTCCGCCTTTGTAGGCAAGGTAAACCGCCTCGTTTGTTTGATTGAGGGCTGGAACTAAAACAGAGTAGACACTAGTTATGTTTTCTATTCCAGTTATGCTGGAAGTACCGTTGATTTCTTTAACTAAATTATCTATAAATCGTTGAGTGTTGACTGACGACACGTTATTGGCTGATATAACGATAGCAAGGTAATCATTAGGAACGATGTTTTGGAATTGAGCAGTGATTAAATCTTTAGCTTGTGAAGATTCAAGGCCTTCACCCATGGTTGTTTCCATGGTCAAAGAGCTAATGCCCGTGGCAGTTACGACTACAGGCAAGACAATCGCTAATACCAAGATCCATACAACTATTACTGCGAACTTTCGCTTTGCAATTAATTTACCAAGTTTTCCGAAGGTGTTAAGTTTTTCGTGCCCCATCTGTATCTTTCTTCCTACGATTCAATAGTTATGCGAATCTTCAACATGAATGACTTGCGGTCTCTTTAAGATTGTACCGAGTACACTCGGGTATAGGAAAAATATATCATTAAGGAAACACCAAATTCGATCTATGCGACGGCTAATCCTTGAAGTCTCAGAAAAAGAGCTATCCAAAGTAGGCATAGAGTTGCCCCCATTCAGAAGCGTCAAATCCCTTGAACTGCTCTATTTTTTAAAACAAGACCAACACGAATTTGCCGCTATCTCAGAAATAAATTTCAAAGACGCAAATACAAAAATTGAGGAATTACTCTCAGGAGACTACTTAGCCGATATCCAAGTGCTAGAAAAGCAGAAAAACGGCTCGTACATCGTTTTCCTGAGAAGCGGTCCTAGTTTATCCTCAGCATTTAATTCATTTGGAATTGAGAGCGGGTATTTATTTCCGCCACTTGAAATCGCCGACGGAAAAGTAAAGTTTTCATTCCTTGGGAGCCCCCAGCAAGTTAAAGCCTTCTGCGAAGGCATAGATAAAATAGGAATGCGCTACAGAATAATATTACTTACAGACTTGAATTTTTCACCAATTTCGCCGCTAAATCAGTTGACGGAGAAACAAAGAGAAGTACTAATTACAGCCTACAAGATGGGTTACTATGATATTCCTAGAAAACTAAACTCAGACGATGTTGCAGAAAAACTTAAGCTTGCAAATTCAACAGTGGTAGAACATTTAAGAAAAGCTGAGCACAGATTGATTAGGCAAATACTCGAGGGAAATTAACCACATTTTATGTTAATAACAGCTACCCACAATAAACATAGGTCAACTATATTGACTCAGAATCTTTTGTCTTCTTTGCATCCAAGAGCACCATTAATGTTTTATGACATTTGCTGCACTCCAACATGACATTTCCACAGGAAGGACAAAATAATTCTCCCTTGTTTAGACGCTCAAGGAGCACTAAAAGGTCAGCTCTATTCAGCAGACCCCGCGGGGATTCCTGTTTTATAGATTCAGATACTTTTGGCGGTTTTCCCTCACTTACAATTTCTTGATACACTTTAGCAATACTGACTTTACCTTCTCGGAGCTTCTGTTTCTCATCTTCGCTTGCTTTTTCTATAATTTTTTTGCCTCGCTCGAAAGTCCGTGTTGAAACCCCGGCTTTTTTAGCAACAATTTCGGTAGCCTTTGCTTTTACCATTGTCTCTGCCTGTGTTTCATCTGATGCTAACCCCAACTGCAGATCACGGCCATTCTTGCCGCCTTTTGATTGCCTCTTTTTTGCCAAGGCCTTTTCTATTTCAAGAAGCGGTACAGCTAGTTCCACAAGTTGAAAGTTGTTTAGATGACGTCGCCTCAGGTTAGCCTCTATAACGAACTTTTTTTCTAAAAGTTTGTC
>JAXDAO010000243.1:0-10569 GCA_034679745.1 Bathyarchaeia archaeon | reverse complement strand
CTATCCAACAATGCATATATCTTTCAATTCCCGTTACTTGGGATTTTTCTATGCACCGCAGCGATGCTGTCAGAGTGCCCAGCGAAACCGCACTTTCTTTCAATTCCCGTTACTTGGGATTTTTCTATGCACCTTACTGTAAATCTGCCTTTATTGTCACGACAAACAATTATCTTTCAATTCCCGTTACTTGGGATTTTTCTATGCACCTTTGATGGTGTTGCACTTGATAAGAGTGGTTATGATAACTTTCAATTCCCGTTACTTGGGATTTTTCTATGCACCTTTTGGCTAATAAGTTAGAGTATGGCATAGACGATAAGCTTTCAATTCCCGTTACTTGGGATTTTTCTATGCACCGATTGTATTTTGGGAACTCTAGGTATATGGTGGCTTGGCTTTCAATTCCCGTTACTTGGGATTTTTCTATGCACCCCGAGCACGGCGCCAGCCGTGGACGCGAAATTCAACACTTTCAATTCCCGTTACTTGGGATTTTTCTATGCACCAACTACTTAAATTGAGACTTTCCTCTTCTGTTAACTCTACTTTCAATTCCCGTTACTTGGGATTTTTCTATGCACCCACACAACGCAAACCACACGACCTATTAGTAGTATCAAACCTTTCAATTCCCGTTACTTGGGATTTTTCTATGCACCGCAACCTGCATGTCCGCGGAGCTGCCCTTAAGCCAAACTTTCAATTCCCGTTACTTGGGATTTTTCTATGCACCCGGCATATCTAAAAGCACGGGTCCAGATGGCGCAGTCAACTTTCAATTCCCGTTACTTGGGATTTTTCTATGCACCGCCGAGAAACACAGGCGCTACTATCAGCTGCACAGGAACTTTCAATTCCCGTTACTTGGGATTTTTCTATGCACCTCTCTGTCGTCTATAAACAAAAATGGAGGTTAAGAACTTTCAATTCCCGTTACTTGGGATTTTTCTATGCACCCGAGCCGATTTTGGCTTGATTCGCCAATTAGAGGCTGTTTAATACATAATTCTGGATATGTAGGCTCGATTATTATTAAAATGTAATTCATTTTATAAAGATAATCGGACAAACCACCTTTAATGGTCGATTCAGAGTGTACTTTCTGTCTGACATCGAACAGAAGCAGTTACTCTATCAGCTTCTGCCAACCGCGAGAGAGGTAGGCGTAAATAAGGAGTTGCGAGGCTGGAATTGGCATCAGCCGCCATTGAAGCCATACTTTGATAACGTTAAATTACCAATGTATCAAGTAAGCTCCAAATACTGCCCCACAAATCGAGACGTGTATCTGCGTTATGTTGAAAAGAAGTATGTTGCTCCGAGCTTGAGGATGGCTGCAGGCAAACTGTTTCATGGTGTGGTGAGCGATTGTTTGCAGGCTTTTCTTCAGCGTCAGGATTTGGATTTTGACACGTGGCTGCAGAAGGTTAGATGGGACGAGATTGGGGAGAAAACTGAGCATGTTGTTGAGAGTGGCAGGCAAGTTTGGGATTTTGTTCGGAAGATGTGTGAGGCCGAGTTGGCTAAGGTTTCGTGCAGTCAGCCGCGTGCTACTGAGTTGGATTTGATGAAAACTGCTGTGCCTTTCTTGGTTGAGCATAAAATTTCTGGTGAGCTACTGGGCTTGAGTGATGTGCTTAGCGTGGATTGTTTTGATTATCTTAGGGGTATTATGTTTGATTTGAAAGTGACCAGTTTGAAGGATGAGTGGCATCGGCTTTATTCTTTGGGTTATGCCTTGGTGTTTGAGAGTATTCACGAAGTGCCGGTGGATATTTGCTGCACTGTGTATTTGAATGTTGAGAACGGCAAGATTAACGTTCAGAAAGACCTGTTTTTTGCGAATGATGAGTTGAGGCAGTGGTGGATTGAGGAGAGGGACAGAAAATTGGAGATCGTGGCAGAAAGGAAAGATCCTGGCAAGCCTGAACGTTCACAGTGCAAAGAGTACTGCCAATATTACAATGTGTGTTATGGCTAGATGCGGTTGATGGCGTGTTATGAATGTTTTTTTGGATGATTTTGGCATTTTCTTGGGGCGGAAGAGAAATCGGTTCGTAGTCAAGAAAAACAATGAAGTTAAAGAGATTGTGGTTGACGATGTTGAATCGATAATCTGTTGTTCTTCGGGCGTTGCTTTTTCGGCGAGCGCTTTGGATTTGGCGGTGGAAAATAACATTCAGGTTGTTTTTGCTCGGTACAGAGGGTGGCCTTATGCCGTTTTAATGCCTGCGTCGATGACTGGTTCGGTGAGGGCAAGGAGAGAACAGTTCATCGCTTACAATGATGAGCGGAGTGTGGTTCTTGCTAAGAAGTTTATTGCGGGTAAGCTTGTGAATCAGGCGAATTTTCTGAAGCTTATGGCTAAGAATAGGCGGCAGACTGATCCGCGTTTAGCTGAAAGACTGTATGATTCGGGTAAGCTGATTGATGAGGCAAACGAGAGAATTAGCAGAGAACAAGGTAGCAATATCGATGAGAAGCGTTTGCAGTTGATGAATTTGGAGGCTGAGGCTGCACGTTATTACTGGGATTCGGTAAGGCAGATTTTGTCGCCTGAATTAGGGTTTACGGGGCGAGAGACCCGTGGTGCTCGTGACCCGTTTAATGCGATGCTGAATTTTGGTTATCAAACAGTTTTGTTTCCTGAGGTGTGGAAGGCTGTAAGTTATGCTGGCTTGGATTTTTATGCTGGTTATTTGCATGCTGATCGGTCTGGGAAGCCTTCGCTTGTTTTGGATATGATGGAGGAGTTTCGCCAGCAGCTTGTTGACCGAACTCTGATTGGGCTGATTACGAAGAGCGTCATAAAGCCGGATGAGATTATAGCGGCTGAGGCGGTTGAGGAGGGCAAGGTTTTGAGTAAAGAGGTGATTAAGGTTTTGCTCGCTAGTTTTCAGGAGCGCTTGGACAGTGAAGTGATGTTTAATGGGCAAAAGGGGTCGTTGAAGAGTTTTATTCATTTGCAGCCTCGGTGTGTGGTTCGTTTCTTGTTGAAGGAGGCGGATTATGCGCCTTTCTGTTTGGGATGGTGAATGCGCATGCGTTACGTGGTGATTTATGACATTTCGGACGACAACCTGCGCTCGCTTGTGGCTGAGACGCTTAAGGATTATGGATTGCAGCGGATCCAGTATAGCGGGTTTATGGGTGACCTTCGGCGGGACGAGCTGAACAGTTTGCTTGTGGATTTGCGGAATCTGATTAAGGATTTGGTTGAGAATGTTCAGCTTTTTCCTATGTGTGATAGTTGTTTGAGGGGGAAGAAGGAAGTTGGGAAGCCGAAGAAATATGAGTTCAAGGAAGAGAAGGATAAGTTTGCGTATTTCTAGCTTGCTTGGGGAATTGTTAAATATAACTTGTGTATAATTTAATGTACTGTTGGTGATTGTCTGTGGCTGGTTGCTTAACAAAAACAAGGAAGGTGGGCGGTTCCATCGTGGTTACTTTGCCCAAGGAATTAGTGGAAACTCAGAAGATTAGGGAAAATGAGGTAGTCGAGATTACTGTTAGGAAATGTCGCAAAGATGGTTTTGGCATCTTGAAGGGTATGTCGCCGTTCACTGTTGAGGACGAGTTGAAGGCGCTTGAGTAAGTACGTTGTTGATGCGTGGGCTTGGGTAGAGTACCTAGTAGGCAGCACGTTTGGAGCCAAACTTAGGGATATTTTAGATGAAGACGGCAGCGAGGTTTACACGTGTGCTGTAACTCTTGGCGAAGTCGTAAGTAAAGTTGCTAGGGAAGGAAGGGATGTTGAAGCGGCGTACACTATGCTTTTGAGCAATTCGCAGGTTGTTGATGTTGATGAGGAGCTTTCAAAACAGGCTGGGTTGCTGCACTGTGAAATGCGAAAGGCTTTGAAGGATTTTGGGTTGGCGGACGCGTACGTGTTGGCGACTGCTAGAAAGTTGAAGGCGAAGGTTTTGACGGGTGACGTTCATTTTAAGGGTGTTAAAGAGGCTGTTTTGATAAGGTAGTTTGTGTTTTGGGCAAGTTTAAGGATGATTGGGTGAAGCGGCAGCAGCGGTTGCATGTTTCTGATGTTGCAGAGGCTTTTGTTTCTGTTACCGACGTTAAGCATTATGTTTATTGCCCGAGGCTGGTTTATTTTGATAGGGTTTTGCATGCGACTCCTGTTTTTGGCTCTCAGCAGGAAGAGGGTAAAGAATCGCATGAGGAGTATGTTGCTAAGGAGCTTCGGCGTAAGGATGCGGTTTATTATTCGCCTGAGTTTGTGGGTGCTGAAAAGTTGCTGTTTACTCCGCTTAGTTCTAGTGCGTTGGGGTTGCAGGGCAACGTTGACCTTATAATTAAAACTGTGAAAGGCGAGTTTATTCCTGTTGAGTATAAGAATATGAGTTCGGATGGCGGCAGGGTGTGCATGGACCACAAGTATCAGCTCGTCGCTTATGCGCTGCTTATTGAGGAGAGTTTTGGCGCAGTCGTGAAGCGGGGGTTTGTGAATTACATTCCTGAAACGCTTATACTGCAGTTTGAGATCACGCCAACCATGAAAAGCCATGTCAAGCGGGTATTAGGACACATAAAACGAATAATCAAAGACGAAGAATTACCGCCCATACGTGTGGCTAAGCATAAATGCCAAGGCGGATGCGGACACAAACAAACCTGCCAAAAATAAAGTTTACACTAATTTGCTGGAAAAACCCCATATCCATGACATACGGGAATCTGAGGTATCTCTTACCTGAACGCAACCTTCTTCTCGTAGGACACGGCTCTGCACAATACGTTTAAACAGACCCTTTTCCTTAAGGTTTTTGAAACTGGAATCTATCGCCCTTTTTCCTCCGCTCACATAAAAAATGGTTCCATCAAAAGTTGGATATATTTTTCTCTCACGAGGATAATCCAAATTCTCTATTTCAACAATAAGGGGATTTGAAAACTCGGAGAAGTACTCTATTTTTTGTCTTGCCAAATCATCCATTTCTACTGTGTTAAGGTCGCTCGAAAAATAATAATTTACAATTGCGTAGTCTCGGATTATTCTTAAAACGTCATATAAGTATATGTCGTTGGTATTTTTGTCTCGAACAAAAACTGTTATGCCATCTCGTGCGTTTAATGCTCGCATAGTATCTTTTTCACTTTCTGTTAATTTGATTTCTGGGTCGTAAAGTTTATCGAGAATGCTCATTATCTCTTTGAATTCCGAATTTTGGTAAAGTTTCACGTAGTTGAACCTATTTTCATTTCTAGATAACGAATCCAAGACGGGTAGCCTGTCTACAGATTTTGTAGACTCGAAACATCTTAAACTGTTGTACAAATCCCAATCGACTGAAGCATAAGCGACGCCTAGTCCTTTTCGCCCAACTCTGCCAAAACGTTGCAAGAAACTTGTGGTGTTATTTGCTTCAAAGAACAAGTAGTCGACTTTTTTGTCTATGCCAACTTCTATGGCAGATGTTCCAACTATTATCCCTTTTTCGACATCTTCAAGCTTTTCCTTTTTTAATCCCGTATATAGAAAAATATTTTGGAAACCCTTTTCTTTCAGCAGTCTTGCGAAAATAATTGCATCACGTATGCTGTCAAGAATTACCATGCCTAAAGGCTTTTTGTCGAAGTTCTCTGAAACAAATGCCAAAGCACGTTCTATTGGGTCGTTTTCATTGAGAACTGGAGATATTTCAAGTTGAGTAGGAAACATAACTTCCTTCATGTCTGAAGGTGAAATACTTAGGCTTTCTCTAAGGCTCAACATAGTCTTTACTGGGCAAATGTTGTTTAACAATTCTAAGATTCTTGCAGAAGGAGTTGCTGACAAAAAGTAAATTTCCTTAGTAAAAAGCCCAACAAGTTTTTCATACATTGCGCCTAGAAGAACAGCGGTAATGTTTTTGTAAAAATGAAACTCATCAAAGATGACTCGGGATGATTTAAGATTAGAGACTATCTCGCGTCTTTTGCTGTATCGCTGTGACAGAATATTAAACATAATGTCGATATTAGTGAAAACAACATTTTCGATTTCGCGTGTGAGAAGATCATACAACGCTTCACCTTTACTCTTGTAGTTCAGTTCAGTCATATGCTGGAGTAAGTCCTCACCGGTTAGCTTGAGTGGAGTACATTTTCCATATCCCCATTCTTCAAGTCTTGTCTTTACCGATTTATACTGAGTCTCAACAAGAGCGTTAGATGGAAAAACGAAGAAAGTTTTCTTTCTTCTTTCAATCAAAGAAGGTATTAACGCCGCAAAGGTCTTTCCGAAACCGCAAGGCACTTCAATAAGCGTAGGGTTTTGACTTTGTAAAAGCTGATATTGGAAAGGAAACAACGGAAACTCTTTCCAAAGAGAATGTTGATATCTGTTGAGGCTGAACCCCTTTAGCGATAAAGAAAACGTGTGTTCCTTGGAATCAAGCATTTAAAGCCTCAAAATACTTGAACTGCAACGGTCTAAATACTGGTCGCCCATTAATTTGGTAGACTATGTGATTGCCCTTTACTTTTCCGACAAATAATGGTGAAGGGTTCATTCTCAGTAATGTTCCTGCTGTGTATGTCAGGTTGGCGTGCATTATCGGTGACACAACACCAACGTCGTATTCCCCTTCAATATTTTTCTTGTTTACTTCTATTAGTTTTCCTAAGACGAGCGCTCTCTTCTTGCCAAGACGAATATAGAACTTGTCCGGAAGCGATACCTCACTGAGTATGGTTGTTTCTGCAAAGAATTTCTTGTATCCAGTCCAACGGTTCTTTTTAGGAATGTTATCTTGATTGCCAATAGTGGGCATCCCTCTTTTCTCAGTTAAGGCATTCAATGTTTCCGAAACGATGAGACCTTTGGTTATCACCGTTGGATATACGTAAATAGGCAGTTCTTTGAAAAAAACTTGCAAATCCCCAATGTATTGCGGGTTCTCAGGTAGAGAATGGTTGCCATTCCTTAACGCAGCGTAGAACGCAAAGTTAAGCGTGAGATCATGCAAATAAGGGGAGGCTATCGTTCCTCCACCGCTAGGTTGCCTATCTGCCTTTGTGAAGAATCCTTTAGACTCCAAGAGGCAGTGATATACACGCATGAAATCACAGAGACCTTACTTGGCTTCTTGTACTTCAATTCCTTCGCGTTTAAGTTCTTCACGGAATCCGGTCGTCAATGCATCTATTTCAGCAAGCAATTCTGCCTCTTGAAGAATCTTCGGTTTTATAATTGTCGTTCCATTGATATCCTTCATTATTGACTGTTCAAGAAAAGCCTGTACTGCTTTTGACCAGTCTTTGTTTTCTTTTTTCACTACGGGATAGAGGTCATATGAAGATATGCACTCATATGGCGCATCTATTACAGCTAATATTTGCGGTTCAACTAAGCCTTCTTGGGCAGTTCGACCTCCGTATCTCCGTGTCCTTACAAAGATTGTTGCAAAGACATTAACTAGTTTTTCTTGGTTTACTTTTGTCTTGTCAAAGTCTAACATGAATGTTCCAATGAACTTCGAACCCGCAGGTATCTGAAAAGGTGAGTACAAGGCTTGTCCTATGTTAGCCCATCGACCTTCCTTTACGCCGACATGCGTCTCACTTTCAATGGTTCCTTTTTGATCTCCCGACACTAATAGTGCGTCGCTGGGATAAACCAATGATCGTAATTGGATCATTCTTGTTTTGAACTTGAGTTTCTTCCCATTTACTTCTTTTTCTTTACCTGCTTTTGCATTTGTTCCACCAAAAATCAGGCAATCTATGCAGTAACAGCACATCTCTTCAGTAGGAAAACTGCAGGTGCTTATCCAACCATCCGGCATAGTCCTTGCAACACTTCGCAACGTGTCTCTCAGAGGCCTAATCATTTTTCGCGTGATAATCGAGGGAACCTCTGTTTCTCCAGCCAGTCTTGTGGAAGTGTCATAGATACCTTCAGTTCTTAGCATTAGAGGTTGAAGAGCTTTGTAGGCTACTATGAAGATTGTTTTAGTCACTTTCATCTCCTCCAAACTGAGATTCAACATAAACTGCATCCATTATATATCTCGTCAGCATTATAAAATCTTTGAAACCGTTATTTTTGTAATAATCGTAAACTTTCTTTGCCAAGTCTCGTGTGTCCTCATAAATTTCCTTTTTTGTGGCGTCTCTGTTCTCCACTTTCTCTTTGACTATTTCTCTTCCGATTTCTCTTGAAGATAGCACAAGAACTCTGTTCACGGCGTACTCGATAATTGCGTTTTCGTCAAAATTTGCTTTCTCAGCGTCCAGAATGGCGCTGGATATTATCGAAATTGGTCTTGTGTAGGCATATTTGCTGTAGCCTCTTTTACGTAACGCGGCACTTACTTTCATCGCGGAATCGAATATTTCTGTTTCTCTCATCCCGTACACCGCCTTGACCTTGGGATATATCTCGCTAAGGTAACTTAACATTTTCCCTTGCTCACTCTGCAACATTTTGGCAAAATAGTGGTACCAATTCTTAGGAAATTCCTTCACAAATTGAACAATGTTGCCCGTTTGCATATTCATCCAGATTTCAGAAGGGTAAGCTATCTCTTTCAAAAACTCATTGATATTCGTATATTGGCGACCTATTGGCGGGATTTCCAAGAGCCTTTGGATCGGAGCATAATCCATGCTAGAGCCTACATCCATTCGTGCAGACAAGCCAATAGTTATGACAAGTCTGTACACCAATGGACTCAAATTGTATACTGTTGCTTGAATTCCAGACTGTCTTTCTGAGTTTGGTAGAAACATTACGTAGAAATGGTTGGTTCCAACAGCATACTCAGGATTAAATGATTGTCCATCCGCCTTATCCGTTATACCCATCTGTTGGATCGTCTTGAGATACCCTCTAAGATTTTTCCCTTCAGATATATCCGAAATCGCAGCAGCAAATTCCTCTTTAATCTCAATATACGGAGGTCTAACTGTCGCAGGTCTCTCTAAATATACAATAAGGAGAGAACCGACTTCATCCGCGGGAAGACTCGAATCAAGCAATTTAATTTCGGACAGACAAAGCGGGCATATCTTTACAGATTGAATCCCTGGCGCCAATGCAGGTCTTCTATTGGAAAAAATCTTTGAAATACTCACTTTCTTGCTAATGGCTTCTTTGAATTGAAAAACCGTTGGATAACCGCAGATGAAACAAAATTCCTCCTCACCTTCTTTACCCGTAGACTTCGCATTAGCAACTTTGGCGTAGCTTGCAAACCAGTCCTCGCAAAATCGTTCGACGTTTAGAGTCGTTTCTCCAGAAAATGTGAGAAGCTGAAGGCTCATTTTGAGAGCATCTTCAGAGTAATCCTTTGCAATGTTACCTGAGACTTTTTCCTTTTCCGCAATATAGTTTCGAAGTATTTCTCCAATTCCCATAAGGTCTTCAAAAGTCCAGCTTATGAAGTTGAATTGGATTTTGGCACTTCCCAATCTTTGTTCCACTTCTTTTATGACAGGAGCAAAAATTTGCTCGGGTAAGTTTAATGTTATTTTGGGAGACTGCAATGAATATTCTGTTCCTTCGAAATGCTGGAAAATTTCTGCAGTAGCACACTGTATCAACTTATAAGCCTTATCTACTGCATTATCCAAAGATTCAGTACCTCTCGGTCGTCTCCTACTATCAAATTTTTGCATGAGTCGTTGCCACGCAGAATCAAAATTAGACGAGTCTAAGCACTCTATGGGCGCGAAAATAGTTTTTCCGAGATCGCCAACGCCAATCACTTTTTCGGCATTGAATATTTGGTTCTTGAAATAAGACTGTAACTTGTCTCTTAGCAATGTTTTAACCGAGTCAATTTTGGGCGATTTACCTTTTCCAAAAATGAAAATTGAACCATTGTGATAATAGACACCTTTTCCACCATTTTCATTCAAAACTTCGTCTGCAAAATCCATTATTTTACCTGCCATTAGTCCTTCCCAAGAAATCGTGTATGCAAATACTTCCAACGGTAACCCAAGTTTAGATAATTCGTCCAAACGCCCGTGATTGACCTCTTCAATAGATGCCAGATGATCGCAAAAACGGAGCATTCTTAGCAAAACGTCTATGTTGATATCTACTGGGATGAAGATTTCGGCAAGTTTTGATATATCTTCTTTTGAGGTGTAATGATGGCGAAGTATTAAATGAGCTATAATCCGCCTTGTCTCAACATCAACATCGGGTCGTACTTTTTCCAGTTCGTCTAAGCATTTCTCAAATTGAATTTTGTGATTACCCACATATTTTTCTAAGATGCCTTTACCCATGTCGTGATGATAGGAAGCTAAAAACAAAAGCCGTGAGTGCTTATCATCAAACTCTCGCAATTCAGATACGTATTCAGCAATCTTACTTGTAACTGCTGAATGAGTTTTCAACATTTGGTCTCTGTAGATGCCACCTTTTGCCAAACTTATTTTTTCAATAACCATCAGCACTACCTCTTTTGGCAGTTCACTAATAGACTTTTTACGCATAAAAGTTCTTGCACTCGCTAAAAACAATAGAAGACCAACAAATCTACTGAGACGACGAACGTTCTAGTACTGTTTCTCTTCGAGTTTTGTTTGTCCGTATGCTGCTGTTTTGTTTCC
>JAXDAO010000242.1:0-2686 GCA_034679745.1 Bathyarchaeia archaeon | reverse complement strand
GAACCTCCTAGTGGTGGAATCGAGAGTTTACTGTTTGCTTTACAAGCAGCCATAGGTGCGTTGATCATCGGCTATTTCGTGGGCTATGAAAAAGGAAAAAGAAAAATAAATAAAGAACCCCAGGAAGTCCAGTAGTAGCTGAAAATCGGATGGCTCACAGCGATATTTACGCGCAGATAGACAGATATGCCTACATAAATAGGCTTGCTAAATGCAGTCCGGTAACTAAGGCTTTTTTTGCTTTATCCACTCTAATAGTAACTGTATCTGCACAATCAATCGTTGTGCCCGTCATTGTTTTTATTATCTTAACTTCTCTGACCCTGGGCTATGTAAAAATTAACGCCCATTTTTATCTGCATTTAGTCGCATACCCCACATTGATGCTTACCTTGAGCTGCATTTTTTTAGCCCTATTCTTTGGCGTAGGCAACCCCCTCGTTCAGGTGCAACTGCCATGGTTCACATGGACGATATTCAAAGATGGCGTAAGTATGGCCATAAACACTTTCTTTAGAGTTGAGGGAGCTATCTCTTGTTTATTCTTCTTGGTATTAACCACTTCTATAACTGACCTTAGTCTAATACTCAGGCGTATTCATATTCCTACAGCTTTAGTGGAAATGTCGATGCTAATCTACCGTTACATATTCGTTTTCCTGGATGTTGCAAAGCAAATGACAACAGCCCAAAAATTACGACTTGGAGAAGGCGGCTGGATTAAGAGAATTCGGGGGTTAGGATTACTTGCCGCTAATCTTTTCATAAGAACTATGGAGCAAGGAGAACGTACTTTCATAGCGATGAGTGCAAGAGGTTACGATGGAACCATATACGTTCTGGAAGATACCCCTAAATCAAATAAAGCCATACTTGTTGGAATATTGTTGTTTGAAATCCTACTTATTGCTACAATCTTTTTAACCTTAAACTTTGGAGTTATATAGTCATATGCTGTTTAAAGTAGAGAATCTCATACATCAATATTCGGATGGAACAACAGCTTTAGATAAAGTTTCGTTAGGCTTTGAGAAAGGCGAAAGAATAGCTCTGTTGGGAACAAACGGTTCAGGAAAAACAACCCTGTTGAACCATTTAAATGGCATTTTGAAGCCCACTTCAGGCAAAATTTACTTCGAAGACAAACCAATAGAGTACAGTGGAAAAGCACTACTCGAGCTGCGACGCCGAGTGGGGTTTGTTTTTCAAGATCCAAATGACCAACTCTTTGCACCCACTGTAAAGCAGGACGTAGCCTTTGGACCTTTAAACCTTGGGCAATCCCCCGAGCAAGTCAAAAAAGTGGTCGATGAAGCGCTAGAAACCGTTGGTATGGCCGAATTTAAAGAGAAGCCGCCCCACTTTCTCAGTCTTGGGCAAAAAAAGCGTGTCGCACTTGCAGGTGTGCTTGCTATGCAGCCTGAAGTCATCATTATGGATGAACCAACCTCAAACTTAGACCCAAAAGCAACCAGTGAGATCCTGCATTTGCTTTTGCAACTAAACAAGGAGAAAGACATCACCATGTTGCTAGCTACGCATGACGTTGATATGGTGCCGTTGTTTGCCAACAAAATTTACATTCTAAACAAGGGCAAGCTTGTCTTTGAAGGAACACCAAAAGAGACATTCTCGAATGGGGACCTTATTCGCAAAGTTAATCTACGCTCGCCTAGGATAACTCATCTGTTTGAGGTACTCAAAACTGAAGATAAGCTACCGATTACTGGTGCGTTGCCACTTACTATCGGTGAGGCTAGAAAAGAAATAATGCGTTTGCTCCAAGAGAAAGAAAAAACGTAAGGTCAATGGCTTAGGTCATAGCCTCTCGCGGTAACCATCCTTCCGTTTACTATTTTGGTTGCTGAGTTGCCAACGACTATAGTGGTGACCATGTCGATGTCGCAGTTCAACATATCCTTAAGCGTTGTTATCGTGAAGGCTTGTCCATCGCGCCCCGCCTGCCTAACCACACCCACCGGAGTTTTGGGGTCAATGTGCTTCATCATAATCTCGTAAGCCTTGGACAACGGCTCTATGCGTCCTTGGCTTTGAGGATTGTAAATTACAATCGACATGTCTGCTTGGGCTGCGGCTTCGAGTCTGCACTCAATTTTTTCCCATGGTGTGAGGAGGTCGCTTAAGCTTATGACGGCGAAGTCGCTGATGAGGGGGGCGCCGAGGATTGCGGATGCGGTTGTTGCAGCGGTTACGCCTGGAACGATCTCGACTGGTGGAGTGGCTTTTTCTTTTGCTGCTACTTCGAGGACGACGCCTGCCATGCCGTAGACTCCTGGGTCGCCGCTGCATACCATGACGACTTGTTTGCCTTCCTTGGCTTTGTCGACTGCGATTTTGGCACGTTCCACTTCTTTGCCCATGGTGCCTGAGATAACTTCTGCGTCTTTTTTGATGATGTTTTGGATAAGTTTGATGTAGGTACCATACCCTACGACTACGTCTGCGTTTTCGATTTCCGCTTTGGCTTTGGGCGTCATATGCTCGGGGTTGCCGGGTCCGATGCCTACGACGCTTACTCTGCCTCGGCTACCGCTACTGTTACTCCGTTTAGTTTGGTCTTTTTTAGAATCAACTTTGAGTTTGGTCCTGCTACTTTTAGTGCTGCTCGTTCGCATACTCCTCCTATACCGATTTTGTTTTGAACCATCGCTGAATCAGGCGATAG
>JAXDAO010000241.1:0-5339 GCA_034679745.1 Bathyarchaeia archaeon | reverse complement strand
GTAAAATTAACAGATAGTCTTAAGAGAAAAAAACGCTTAAAACATACGGAGCTACCAATTTGCCAATACAAATTCAAAATCAGATACAACAAGAAATCACACAGTTCCTTTCTGAATTAATTCGCATTAACACTACAAACCCGCCGGGAAATGAGACACAAGCCGCTAATTTTATAGCACAATATTTAGCCAGAGATGACTTTGAATCAGAAATATTAGAGTCAGCACCTGGCAGAGGAAGCATAATAGCACGCCTCAAGGGCACTGGTGAAAAACCTAATCTCCTTTTGCTCTCTCACCTCGATGTTGTAGCTGCTAATCCATCTGAGTGGTCAGTCCCCCCGTTTGATGGCGCGGTAAAAGACGGCTACGTCTACGGACGCGGCGCTTATGACATGAAAGGCATGACCGCTATAGAATTATTCACGCTAAAACTACTCAAGAAAAACAATATCCCTCTAAAAGGTGATGTAGTGCTAGCCGCTACCGCTGACGAAGAAAAAGGCGGCGAAGAAGGCGCAGGCTTCCTACTACGCAACCACAAAGAGAAATTATGGTGCCCATACGTTTTAAACGAGGGGGGTGGATTGGCGATTCCCCAGAAAAACGGCAACGTCTACCCTGTTCAGACCGCAGAAAAAGGTATCCTCTGGTTTAAAGTAAAAGCCAAAGGTACTCCTGGACATGGCTCCACACCTAACACTGCTGACAATGCAATTCTACGAATAAACAAAGTTATTACAAAAATTTTCAGCTACAAACCAGCAACAATGTATGTTTCAACATTAAAGGAGTACTTGGCTGAAATCGCTCGAATAAACCCGGACCTCGAATCTGATTTTACAAATCTCCTAAACAACCCCGCGAAGAGCGATGAAATTCTTGATCAATTAGCTAAGAAAGACAAAGCCTTAGCAGAAGAAATAAGACCGCGCACAAAAACCACAATCACCCCAACCATAATTGGAGGAGGATGCAAAGAAAACATCATACCTTCTGCTTGCGAAGCAACTTTCGATTGCAGAGTTCTACCCGGCCAAAGCGTCGACGAAACATTAACAACAATTAAGGGTCTTCTCAAAGATGTCGGCTTCGACAAGTTGAGTTTCGAAATAATTCAGATTCACAACGGCAACGAATCAACCACTCAAACGCCTCTCTTTAGCGCTATCTCAAATGTCCTACGAGAGATTGAACCTAACTGTGGTGTAACCCCAGCTATGACAACAGGTGGAACAGATTCACGCTTCTTTAGAGAGACAGGTAGCGTATGCTACGGTTTCCATCCAATGCGTCCTGATGAACCTAACGATGAATTAGAAAAACGCATGCATGGCATCGATGAACGTATAACGATTGAGAACCTTGTCTTTGGAACGAGTGTCTTCTATGAAACCGTAAGAAGGTTCATGACATAAACTAAGGCTTGCTATTGATCTCTAAACCGTTCATCTTTTATTTCAATACAGCATATTCCATCCTATCAAGTAAATGCTAACTTGAGAGGCAACAAAATTCATGTTCAGTGGAACCACCCAATTGACTAAAGAACCACCAAACGTTAAAGTGACAAGGACAGTTGGCTTAATCTCGGATACCCATGTTCCTAAAAGAGCTCAGGATTTGCCGCAGAAAATTTTTAAAATCTTCGAAAAAGTAGATTATATTGTTCATGCGGGTGATTTGGTAGAACTAGCTGTTGTTGATGAATTGGAGCAAATTGCCCCAGTCTTGGCTGTACAGGGAAACATGGATGGGGTGGAAGTAGCAGACGCGTTTCCAAGAATGAATTCACTTAAAGTACTTGATTGGAAAATTGGCGTCATGCATGATCCAGATGTCGCATTTGGCTTTGACAAAATGCGGGAGCTTGTCAACCAGAATGGATTCAATGTTTTTGTTTACGGTCACACACATGTAGCCAATGTTACATGGGAAGAAAACACGCTCTACATTAATCCAGGCAGCCCAACAGTTCCAGCGTCTATTATGAGTAAACCGTCAGTTGCAATTCTGAAAATCACAAAAGAAAAAGTGGTTCCAGAATTAATAAACCTCTAAGTCAATAATGATTGACCGTAGAAGATCGCATACAGAATTATTCCTAAGAGCAATGAAATAAACCACGTGCTGATTGTGGCACGCATAAAGATCTTTCTCTTGAAGCATCCTGAGAGGTCTTTGCTAAAATGCCACGCTGCGACTAGAAAAACACCCAGTACTGCCGCGATTGTTCCAGTGACCCCATGGATTAAACCGACAATAGAAATCGTGTCCAGAGGGGCACGAATGATAAACTCGGGAACAATGAACAAAAACGAAGGAATCATGATGGCAAAAATCATCACCAGATGCAAAACAACTGCTAAAGCCATAATGATTCCATGATGCTTAAACTTCTTTTGCCGCTTCAAAAACAAACTGTAAAATAGCATTAATAGAACAACGATTTGAATAATCAAACTCGCCGTACCTACAAGCGTATGATAGTCCATAAAATCACTCACTATCATTTTAACGCTAACTATTATAAAAATTTACTTACACTCACCTCTCCCTATCTTCAAACAGTCGCTTCCCCATGTTACTTAAAAGCAAAAACAGCTAATGCCCTATCGGAGACCAAAAATGGAACATTGCAAAAATCCTTGGAAAGACCACTGTAAAAGCGAAAACATCAAGCTGTACATCCAGATAAAAGGTGAAAACCTGCCTATATGTCAACAATGTTGGAGCAAAATCGCTGAAGAAGAAGAGGAATGGTAAAAATATGGAAAGCTTCAGTGCAAACAGCGCCAAATCGTACATCGGAAAAAACGTAAACCTACATCTAAAAGATGGCGCAGTAATAGTAAATGTTCAACTAACAAAACTTCACAAATGCGCAGGAAAAAATAACAATCTAATAGAATATATTTCCCATGGAAAACGCAAGGCCACAAGGTTGCCTCTGAGAAATATTGCATGGGCTGAAATGCTAAACATTAATCTTATGCAAAGGGCTGCTTAAATAACCGAGATTGCCCCAAATGAAGCTGCCAAAAATTGTTATTCATAACTCAATTAGCTTGGATGGCTCACTAACAGACTTTCAGCCCAACATGGCACTTCATTATCAAATTGCTGGAGACTTCAAGCCCGATGCTCACTTGATTGGATCAAACACAGCAAAAGTAGGAGCAACATTATTCATCGATAAGGTTCCAAAAGAGGAAAAAAGCGATTTTGTGAAGCCTAAGCGAGACAAAAAATTACCATATTGGGTGATGATAGACATTAGGGGAATTCTAAATGGGATACTTCATGTCTGCAGAAGGTTCGAGTATTCAAGAGACGTAATTGTAATGGTAACGGAGCAAACTCCTAAAGAATATATCAAGTATCTAAAAGATAGAAAATATGACTATTGCATTGCTGATAAAAGTCGTGTAGATTTAAAAAAAGCCCTTGAAATTCTTTACACGCAATATTTTGTTAAAACGGTATTAACAGATACAGGGCGTATATTGAACGATTTGCTCTTAAATCAGGGGTTAGTATCTGAGATCAGTTTACTAATACATCCAATTGTTGTAGGTAAAAAAGCTTATACCAATTTTACCGAAGTCAACAACACAATCAATTTAACTCTTGAAAAGAAGGAGATTCTCGACAAGGGATACGTCTGGCTGCTATACAAAGTGAATAACTGATTTTTGAATTACCAGCACTTTAATAGAGAAGCTGCAAAAGCTGAATATACTTCAGCTGGAGGATTACGTTTATGCGGTGCTCACACTGCGGTGTCTGCTGTACAGAAACCGAAATGCTGCTTTCAAAAGAAGACATTAAACGTTTAGTAGCAAGAGGATATAGAAAAAACCAGTTTGTCCGATACGACGAAACGGGATATGGAGTGCTTAAGAATCATGATGGCTATTGCTTTTTCTATGACCGAGTGAAACGACGATGTCATGTGTATTTGCATCGTCCCGCCGGTTGCAGGGTGTATCCTGTTATCGTTGATGAGGAAAAAGGAATCGTTTTAGATACGATCTGTGAGTCAAGAAACTCTATTTCTGAAGAGGAGAAAGCACGTAAGGGAAAAAGAGTTGTAAGGCTTCTTGAAGTAATTGACTTTGAGGCGTCCCAGCGCCGCTCATCAAAGCTGTAGTGCTGTTAGCTATGTTAAAGAATGTTGAGATCACCAAATAGTGAATCACTGAAATCCTACAACTTTAAATAAGCCTCAAGAGGACTTTCAGGAGGGAATAGCTATGCCATGTCAAGTAATTGTTGGTGCCTTCTGGGGAGATGAAGGCAAAGGAAAAATTATTTCGTACTTAGCTCTAAAAGATAACCTTGATTATTGTGTTAGAACGGGTTCCGTAAATGCAGCTCACACTGTTTGGTTTGATAACAAGAAATACGCGTTGCATATGGTTCCAGCTGCCTTCATAAATCCAAAAACTCGACTACTCATAGCAGCAGGCGCCAACGTGCACGTTGGTCAGTTTTTTAAAGAAGTTGAACAAACCCAAGTTGAGCAAAAACGCGTGGGTATCGACCAGAACGCTTCCATAATTGAGCAGAAGCACAGTGACCAGGATAAGGCAAGTGCTGTGAATAAGGGTATAGGCACTACAGGTTGGGGTGTTGGACCAGCAATTGAGGAACGTGTTAGGCGTACGGCGAAGATTGCTCGGGATGTACCCGAGCTTAAACCCTATTTGTGCGATCAAATTACAGAAGTCAATGATGGCTTAGATGAGGGTAAAAGCGTGCTTTTAGAAGGTACACAGGGTTTTATGCTGTCGCTTTTCCTTGGCGGCGGCTATCCATACGTTACTAGCAGGGACACTGGTGCATCAGCTATTGCTTCTGAAGCGGGGGTTGGTCCAACGCGAGTTGATGATGTTATAATTGTTTACAAATCTTTTATCACTCGAGTCGGTGGAGGACCTTTGCCTGGAGAAATCACCAAAGAAGAGGCTCTGAAACGAGGGTGGTTTGAAGTTGCTGCTGGAACTGGTCGTGAGCGTCGTTCTGCACCTTTTGATTTCGAGTTGGCTAAGAGAAATGCAAAGATTAACGGAGCGACACAGGCTGCGATGACTAAACTTGATGTTATATTTCCAAGTTGCCGAAGTGCGCGAAAGTTTGATGACTTATCCAAGGAAGCTAAGGAGTTCATTAAAGAAGTGGAAAAAAGAACTGGGGTTCCAGTGACTTTTATCGGAACTGGACCTGATGCTCTGGATTTAATTGATCGCAGGGTATAGCAACTTTTATTTTCTTATTCTGCAATCCTTTTTTAAGGCATGTCAATGTTTGCATCTAATAGAGCTACTAAAGCATCT
>JAXDAO010000240.1:0-4909 GCA_034679745.1 Bathyarchaeia archaeon | reverse complement strand
TTATCGGTAATGTTGGAGTTCTTCATGGGCATAAGTGGCCTTCTCCGGCTCTTCTGGGTTGCAAGACATTGGTTATGGGGCATCTGCATCCTGTAGTTGTTTTCCGTGACCCAACTGGTTGTAAGATGACGCGGCAAGTTTGGATGAGAGCAGAGGTAGATAGCGAGGCACTTGCATGTATTCTGCTAGGTAAAGCTAATGTAAAAATCGGGTATTCAGTTGAGGAAACACTGCAGAAGCACTTCGGTGTAAAACTTGCTACATCAGAGCTCTACATTATGCCCAGCTTCAACGACTTCCTAGGTGGTAGACCAGTAAATGAAACCCGCCCCAAAAAGGATACTGGAGCTGAAGCTTTGATTGGTCCCCTGCTTCGTTCGGAAGCGGTGAGTGTGGATTCTGCTGAATTGTATCTATTAGATGGAACATATTTGGGAACATTAAATCAGCTTCGAAGTTTGTGCCAGTGAAATTTTTGGGCTAAGTCTTATATTTGCCACATGTTATATCGCTAACATAGTAAGGGAGAGACGAGAAGATGAAATTAGTAACCGTTCTTTTGCCAGAAGCCTATCTGGAAGGTTTAGATGAATTAGTGCGAGCAAACATGTATCCCAGCAGAAGCAGCGTAATCCGTTCAGCAGTACGCGACCTGCTAAAGAAAGAACTCTGGGAAAACAAACGCGGTAGATAAACCGCTTAAACTCTTTTTATTTGAGTGCAGAGATTTTTTGCGGCGTCAGCCGGATCTTGTGCCATTGTTATTTCTCTACCTACGATTAGGTAGCTAGATCCTGCTCTTATTGCCGCTTGGGCTCCTCCCCCTTGGGCGCCTACGCCGGGTGAGTATATAGCCACTTTGTCTCCAAGAATTTGTTTCACTTCGTTAATTTTCTCTGGGTAAGTTGCGCCTACAACAACTCCATCAGCGCTCCATTGCAGGGCTTTTTTGGCGAATGACACGTACTGTGGTATCTGTTGACCTGTGTATTGGTCAACTATTATTTGGCCATATCCTTCGGCTGCACCTTTATGGCTCATGTAAGTTAGCAGTATAACGCCTCGGTTAAGGCGTTTTGAGACATCAAAAAGTGGCTTTAAGCCTTCTTCCCAACCGACAAATGGGTTGGCAATTATGGCGTCAAAACCTGCTGCGAAATAATATTCAGCGATAACTTGGTTGGTTGCGCCTATATCGTTTACTTTTGCGTCCATAATCGCAAGCAAACCTTGTCCTCTTATCTGTTCTACAAGGAACTGTACGCCATCAAAGGTTCCCAAAGGAAGCGTTAGGTGATGGTTTATTTTTACTGCGCAAATGTATGGGTGAACAGCTTTTAGGATTTTTTGTGCTTTAATTAGAACTGTGTTTCGGTTTTCTGAAGTGTGAAATGGGAAATCTAGTGCTAACACAAGCGGAGAGTTTTTGCTTTTCATGGCTTCTTGCATTTTACCTTTAAATGACAAATGGTTTGCCTTCTTGCTTTAACAGTAAAACGCGTGCCTATTTCATTTTTTCCCTTAAATTAGAAGAAAAGGGTTTGAGATGTTATACTTCCCAGACTGATGTTTCAATTAGGGTCCAGACTATTACTAGCTCCATTTCTGGGTTGTTGTAGAATTGATGGTTGGTAAATGATGTGAGCATGCCCGTTTCGCGGTCAAAGAAGATGTCTCGGTAGTCATACATTAAAGTTTCATGAGATTCGTCTCTGACATCGTAGAATTGGTTGTTTATGCGCCAGAAGCATCGACCTCTTTCTCCACTAGAGTATTCGTATGTGTCTGTGTTGTTAACGGTTATTCCATCATAGCCCTTTGGGCGAAGTAGATTTCCTATGTTTAGATTGGCTGGGTAGATTGCCCAAAAGCCGTTTTCGTCGCTTTTTTGTCCATTTCCAATGTCAATTGTTTGAGTGGTTTTTACTTCTGTGCCGTTTAGGAATCGCCAGGTTGTGTCCAAGGATACATTTGAAGCGTTTATTGCAGTTATTGTGATCTTGTAGTGATCTGTGTTATTGTAGTTTGAAAATCCAGGTGTTTCTGTTGCGTTTTCGCCTATTAAGTGTGAAGTGCCTTTTAGGCTGTAGGTAAATGTGTCGCCTACCTTTACGCCTACTTCAACTTTTGGGGCGTTTAGAGTTGCATAAACGATTGCAACAGCTGATACCGCTAATATTGCTACTAGAGTGATTGCGAGGTATAGTTTAGTGTGGCTCTTCTTTACGTAGGTCATAGCTTAAACATTGAAATCATCAACTATTTAGTTGTTTTCCCAAAACTATCTACAAACCGGCGATTGCTTAACTACCATCGATTTGACAATATTTAAAAGGTTAACTACCTCTGATTTCAGAAAAAGAGCTTTATGCGTGGTGTTTTTATTTATTTACTGTGGTTCTATTTTTTTTCGTGAGTCTGTTGTTTCTTTTTTGGTTTTCACCTTTCAAGTTCAGCAATTATTTGCAGAAGAATTAAATTCTTTACTTCGTAGATGAATAAAGCAGTGAATTGCAATATGCAAATAACAAAAGTATGTGATAAGAGCTGCTTCCAAAATCAACATGGAGTCGATGCAAAGCAAATTTATGAATCAGAAAATGCACAAGTCATTCACATGTCTCTATCGAAGGATCAGTCACTTAAGAAACATGTAACTCCTGTTGACGTTTTCTTCTATATTCTTGAAGGCAAAGGAATTGTAGAAATTGGAGACGAAATGCAAGAGGTAGAAAAGGACACAATAATAGATAGTCCTAAGGGCATCCCGCATTTGCTTCGTAATAGTGGCGATGGGCTCTTTCGTTTTCTTGTGGTAAAATTGCCTAAGTCAAAATAGCCAACAAGGTTTCTGTATGTCGTTACCGTTTGATATTTTGGTGAATGAACACATGCTAATCATGCAAGCGGTCGATGCAATCAAGAAACGAATTAGTGTAATCGAAGCAAGCCAGACGGTTGACCCCCGTGGCATAAGGGTTATGGTTGATTTTTTTAGGGTATACGCTGACCGGTTTCATCATGGAAAGGAAGAAGGCATACTTTTTCGGGCGCTGTACCAAAAGAATACGAAAGAAAGCGATAATAAAGTTATGAAAGATCTAATGCAAGAACATGCTTTTGCAAGAAAAGCTGTAACTTCATTAGAAAAAGCCAGCCAAAGCTATGCGCCAGGTAATAAAGAAGTGCTTAAAGAAATATTGGAAATCCTATCAACATTGTCAATATTTTATCCAATGCATATCAAAAAAGAAGATAAACACTTCTTTTATCCGTGCATGGAGTATATTTCTATAGATGGAAGAGAACAGATGATTAGCGAATTTCAGCAGTTTAATTCTAATTTTACCGATAACAGGTACGCCCAAGTGCTGAAATCATTATAGCAAAGAATGCTTTTGATACTTAAGTTTTGGCAATAAAAGGGACACCAAGTTTTGTAGCAGAGGCATTAGAGGTTTGGCTCAGGCACCTCGGGCTATAGCTTGTCCATTAGCTTTTTCTTGTATTCTTTGGGCAAAGGCCTGAAAGTGATTCGCTGAGCTACTATATCTCTTTGTTGCTTCACTTTCGTCACATATGTTCGGTTTACTGAGAAAATGACGTAATTATTTATTTTTTAGTGTGAAAAATGCTCGAACTGACATTTTAAATTGCTTTTCAAAAGGCTAAAAAGTTTACTTAAAAGCGCACAAGAAGCTTTTTCTTTGGGTTGTTTTCTGAAAAAGCTTTTGTCTCAAGGATCCATACTCATTGCGTCGCTCGAGGAGAAGAATATGGAAACCAAAAAAATTAATAATTTGACTAAGGCAGTCAAAGAAGTAGCTAAAAACCATGTGGAAATACACGCTGATGCAACTCACTCAATCAAAGCAAGCGCAAGCAACGCTGGCTCTGTAAATAAACTTTACAAAAGCGGAAGCAAGAATTTTTTAATTAAAGCTGGAATGGCATTGATTGTTTTTCCAGAACCCATCGTGAGCGATGCACTAGGAACTACGTTACTGGCAGCAGGAGCCATTCAAGAAGGAATCAAGCGCCAATCACTATACTTGGATGACCTGCCAAAAGCCTTCAAAAGTGCAATGAGAGATTTGAAAGCTTCAAAAGAACTAATTTAATTGGGAGCTAATCCATCTTCCAAGAAGAGAAGTAAAAGTTGAGGCTCACTTCGCAGGTTGGTTTATTTGTTCAGTTTGCAAGAAAGAGGCCAGTCCATACACAAGAGATATTCAAGGTAATCCAGTAGCAAAAATTCACTGAATCTGGTGTGAGAAGTGTCGTGTTTTTCAAATGAAGGTTAGCAAACAAATAATAATTTGGAATAGAGCGCGGTTTTTTTAGGAAAAAACAAGGCATTGCCGAGAACAGAAAAAATTTTGTTCGGCAACGGAAATGCCTTGGCTTTGGTTTTAGTATTCTACTTTTCTTGGCAGCTTCTTTGCTTCTTGTACCCAAGCCTGAACCTGCTTTAGGCCTGGTAGTTGGCGAACTATTTTCTTCTCTTTATTTGTCTCCACCAACTTTGCATAAAGATTCTCAGGCTTCCTGTTAGAAAGCTCAACAACAGTATCAACACCAGCAACTTCCAAAAGATCAGAGTACTCTTCGCCTACGCCTTTGATTCGCATCAGATCAGCCCTATTCACCCACTCCAAAATAGACTTAGCAGGTACGCCTGTTTTCGCAGCAAGCTCCTCACGCGCCTTAGCTTTACATCCATATTCAAGCAGTTTTTCGGTTGTTTTAATTCCTGCAGCAACAAGCTTCTCTGCATAAACCTTGCCTATGCCTTCAATCTTAATTATAATAGTCATGACGATTCCTAAAAACTTGATTGTATTGTTCTTGTATTTAATTTTTAACTAGCAACGGTGTGTCTGGAGTTTTATATTTGAGAAAAAAAAGA
>JAXDAO010000239.1:0-2905 GCA_034679745.1 Bathyarchaeia archaeon | reverse complement strand
TACAATGTTGCACGTGAACGATTACCGTTTGGTTGTATTAATATTGGTAAAGCCCTGCGAAATGAGATCTCTCCCCGTCAAGGCTTGATTCGTTTGCGTGAATTCACCATCGCTGATTTAGAGTTCTTCTTCGATCCAGAAGAACCTGAGGGTGAGAGGATCGCAGAAGTAGAAAACGAGGTTCTACCTATTCTGCTATGCGAAACACGCCTCAAAGAATCTGAAGATATAACCGAAATAACCGTTCGCGAAGCACTTGATAGAAAGATCATACACTCGGAATGGCAAGCATTCTTTATGGCACAGGCAAAACGACTTCTAATTGAGTTGGGTGTTCCCCAAACCAAACAGCGTTTCCTAGAGAAGCTTACTTGGGAGAAAGCTCACTACAGTACACAAAGCTTTGACCAAGAAGTTTTGGTGGACCGTTGGGGTTGGGTCGAAGTTTCAGGGCACGCCTACCGCACAGACTATGACCTTTCATGCCATATGAAAGCTAGCGGCGTCGACATGACAGTCTACAAAGAGTACCCCAACCCAATCGAGACAGAAGAATTAACTGTGAAGCCCATTATGGCTAAGCTTGGTCCCGTCTACAAGGGTGAAGCTGGTAAAGTTGCGGCGGCGCTCGGTAAGGTGCCTGCAGAGCAAGTTGCTGACGCTATGACTAAAGATGGCAGCTTCATGGTGGATGGCTACCAAGTTTTAAAAGAACAGGTTGAAATCGGCAAACAGAAAACAACTATACGCGGTAAACGATTCGTGCCTCACGTTGTAGAGCCAAGTTTTGGCTGCGATCGCCTCTTTTACGTAGCACTTGAGTTTGCTTATGGTATAAAAGATGAGCGTGTCGTAATGAGTTTCCCAAGAACGATTGCGCCAATACAAATCGGCATTTATCCACTGATGAGTAAAGACGGTTTAGATACTAAAGCTAAAGAAGTCCAGAAAATGTTGGCATGCGAAGGCTTTACTACTGAATTTGATGAAACAGGATCGATCGGCAGACGCTACGCAAGAGCAGACGAAGCAGGAATACAACTGGGTATAACAATAGACTACGACACCATCACAGACGGTACAGTAACTATCCGTGACCGAGATAGCTGGCAACAAGTCCGAACTTCAATCAATAATTTATCCAAAGTACTCCATAATTACTTTGAATGTAAAGCAAACTTCAAAGACTTAGGGATCTTAATTAAAAGTTAAGTAGCTACCTTTTTTAATGGACGCGTGTTAAATTAGACTGAAAATTATGGATGGTTATCGCGGGGGATAAAGCATGGTACTTCCAGCAGAAACAGAAGAGCGCGTGAAACGTAGAGCACTAAACGCTTGTCAGGACAACCTGCGCAAAGTCGTAGATGTGTCAAGAAAAACCCCTCAGCTAGTAGAATACTTCGCCAGCGGAGATAAAGAAAACGTTCGCAAACTCCTTAGTGAGATCAAAACAGGTGAAGAAGAAGTCGTAAAAGCAAGGCGAATGGTAAGCCAAGAGTTAGCTGAAATCGGCGCCATCCTTTTTGCACGTGAAGACTTCCTGAGATTTACAAACTTATCAAGTGAAATAGCTGATTTCTCAGAAGGAATCGCTTATTACTTAGTCGAAATCATGGAGCATAATTGGGTCATCCCTTCAGATGTTAAAAAAGATCTCTTAAAACTCAGTTTAGCCGCTCTTGACTCGGTACTGAAACTAAGAGAAACCATGATGGTTCTAAACTATGGCTCACAGAAAACTCTAGAGCGTGCTAAAGACGTAGAAATCGCCGAGCGGATTGTAGATGACCAATACCGTGCACTAACAATAAAAGTCCTCAGCAGCAAATTAGAAACCCCTGTCTTGTTACTGCTTAGAGATGTACTGCAACTACTCGAAAACATGGCAGATAAAGCTGAAGACGCGGCAGACGCAGCCCGAATGCTCTCGTTTATCATGTAACAGGCCGAATTGAATGCCTAAAACTAAAGTTGAACTAATCGAAAACTTTCTAGTCGTATGGAACCCAACCGAAGGTTCAGAACTTTATAAAACAGCGTATTATGGCAAACCAATAGGCATTCCAAAACCGAAAATCCCTGAGTTTGACGTACCATTGATTTTAGATTTAATGGAAGGTCTATACTTAGCTGAAACCGATAAAATTGAAATTTACGAAAAAGCTGTCGAAACTAAAGTAAATCTTCGGAAACTACGTCAGAAAGCAAAGCAACTTTACGATGAATTTGAAGAAAAATATGCTGTTTTCCGCGACATGCGTGATAGCGGCTTAATAGTTACCCCTGGCATAAAGTTTGGTTGTGACTTTGCCGTTTACAAATATGGTCCAGGTGTCGAGCATGCACCCTATATGGTGACCGTAAAGAAGGCAGGTAGTGAACTTTCAGCAACAGAAATCGTGAAAAATGGTCGGTTAGCTACAACGGTACGTAAACGCTTCATAATTGCAGTACATAATTTGCCTTCGAAACAGATTAAATATTTAATGTTTAAATGGTTTAAGGCTTAGTTGGTGCATATTGTTTGGTTTTGGAATTCGCCCCTAATGTTCTGATGCGGATAAACTTTGGTTGCTACTAGTGAGCAGCCTTCTTCTAGTGTAACATCATCAGCCACTACGCTAACTGCGCTAACTTTTGTTGGTTTGCTGCAATTTGAGTTTACGACTACATGTCTGCCTATTATGCTATCGTAGATTTCAGTATTATCGCCGATAATTACTCTGTCCATAACTGCCGAATTGATGATGACCGCGTTTTTTCCAATTCTTGTGAAGTTATCAATGCACGAGTTAACTAATCGTGCTCCATCTTCAATTTGGCAATGACGGCCAATTACCACCGAACCTTCTACTGTAATTTTTTTCTGTTTAATTTTTTGGATGATTTCTTGGCGTCGTTT
>JAXDAO010000238.1:0-2690 GCA_034679745.1 Bathyarchaeia archaeon | reverse complement strand
AGGTTACTGAACACTTCAGCAAAGTACGTGCTACAATTGCTGACTCATTCAAGAACGCTAAAATTGCTCCTGAACCAGAAAGTGCACCTGAACCTAAAACAAAGCCATCTGCCCCCAAATTGGAAGTTAAAGCTGCTTCTAAACCCGCTCCTAAACCAGAAGCTAAAACAAAACCAGCACCAAAAACTGAAGCCAAGGTAGAAGAATCTAAAATCGAAGCCAAAGCTGCGCCCAAGGTTGTAGCAAAAACTCCTAAAGTAGCCGAAGCCAAGCCTGAAGTGAAAATAGCCAAGTAAACAACGCCAGCAGCAGAGGAAGCACCTAAAACCAAAGTAAAAGCAGCTCCAAAAGTAAAAGCTGAGAAAGCTCCAACGAAAGAAGCCAAAGCTAAAGCTGCACCAAAAAAGAAGGCTCCAGCCAAAAAGGCAACAAAGAAGGGTGAAAAGAAAGAATGAGTAGAAATCCACGAGATAGAACCAGAGATAACGAAAGACGCCAAAGTAGCCTAGAAACTTGGGTTCCCAAGACTCGCCTTGGCAAAATGATTCAAGAAGGTAAAATTACTACAATCGAAGAAGTATTCCTGACTGGAATAAAAATCTCTGAGTCACAGATAGTTGATTCTCTGATTCCTGATTTACAAGAAGAAGTCATAAACGTTAACCTTGTTCAGAAGCAAACTGACGCCGGTGAAAAATCACGCTTTAAAGCAATAGTTGCCGTTGGTAATCGTGACGGTTACATTGGCTTAGGTCAAGGAAAAGCCAGCCAAGTTCGAAATGCAATCGAGAAGGCAGCAGTCAACGCTCGGCTAAATATCATCCCAGTAAAACGCGGATGCGGCAGTTGGGAATGCGGCTGTGGCAAACCTCACTCTGTTCCTTTCCAAGTGGAAGGAAAATGCGGCGGTGTCCGAGTAGTCATCGTCCCAGGTCCCAGAGGCTTAGGTCTAGTTTCCAGCGAAGTCGCAAAAGTTATCTTGGGCTTAGCAGGCGTAAAAGACCTTTGGATGCGAAGCTTCGGCTCAACCAGAACCGTGCCATCATATGCACACGCGATTTTTGACGGACTACAGAAAACATACAACTTAATCACAACAACCGATTGGGTGAAGTAAAATGGCACAAAAAACTGAAGAATGTAACTGTATTGTGGTAGTTCGCATTCGCGGAACCGTCAGTGCAATGAAGGAAGCCCGCGAAACACTAGAATTGCTCCGATTAACACATACTAACCATGCAGTAATAATCGACAGCAGACCAGCATACAAAGGAATGCTACAACGCGTAAACAACTACGTAACTTGGGGCGAACCAACAAAAGAAACTGTCGTATCTATGTTACAAAAACGCGGACGTCTATTAGGTCAAAAGAAACTCACCGAAGAATACTTAACAAAAGAAGGCTACAAATCAATCGATGATCTCGCAGAAGCAATAATCAACTGCAAAGTTGCATACAAGAACCTGCCAGATGTAGAACCGCGCTTCAAACTACACCCTCCAAGCAAAGGCTACAAAGGCCAAACCAAGAATTCCTTCAAGGCAGGCGGCGAAGCGGGTTATCGTGGTGCTGCTATTAACGATCTTGTCAAACGCATGGTTTAAACTCCATCGTTTTTTTGTTTTAATTTTTATTGTATTGCCTAAATGTGTTTTTCTAGTTATTCAATTAGCATGATTAGTTTAGTTTGACATTAGTCGAGTGAATCTTTTGATTGCTCCTCGGAATGTCTATTCAATTGGCAATAACTATTAAATAATACTTCAAATACAACTGGCGCAGGTGATAATGTTTGCAGAAGTGGGCAGATTACCTCGTATCCGCGGTAAAAACCAACCCTAATCAGCCGCGCATAGAATCCCTTGAGGTACATTCAGATTTTGGAAATATGGTCTGCCAAACTGAAATCCTCTCCAGAGCTGACATCATAGCTAGCATAAAGAAAGGCATCACGTATTCTACTGTCTTTCGCACTGCTATGGGTAAATGGCGTAAAGGTGAAGACGTTCGTCTCGTTACCTTAAATGGAGAAGACTATCTGAGGACAGACACAAAAAGTGAAGCTCAAGATCAATTTGACAATGTACCTGAGATATAGTGTTCCATAATAATTCAATTCACTGCAGGTTGCGTATTCTACGTGACAAATTAGCGAAGTCTACTTTGCAAAAAGTTTTATCTTGCAAAACCTTCTTTGCATATCGATTAGAGGGGACACATATGCAAAGACAAAATAGGAAACTCAGAATTGTATTGATGCCCTTATTAGTAATCTGCTGGTTTTTTGGATGGTGTCTGAGTTCGATAGAAATTAACGATCGCCCAAGAAAAATGCAGACACGTATTAAGCTACATTAAACCCTGAGATAGCCAATTTTACTTAAACAAAAAACTAAAAATCATTAAGTGCTTTTAAAAGCTTTTTTAGACGAAAAAAGGAGGGAGAGGAAAAGAGCCTTTGACTTGTTTTCCCTCTTCTTTGTCATTCTTTGTCAGCATGGATACAATGCTGCTTATGTTAGTTGGAGTTTTGTTCGCTTGGCTTGCGGTGCATTTATGTTGCCTGCTTAGCCTGGCGAGACTTTGACTCTTTTCCTCACCTAAACAATACCCTTGTTTGACATTTAAAATTTACGCGTTTCCCTCTTTTTCGCTTTTAGCCTAAAACACCAGTAATAAATACATTT
>JAXDAO010000237.1:0-3056 GCA_034679745.1 Bathyarchaeia archaeon | reverse complement strand
CGGTTAGCTTTAGGCCTAAAATGAGTTTATCGTCTGTGATTATGCCGATGAAAGTCTTGTCTGGATTTTTTAGGTTAACGCTCGCCCCCTCAGTTTGCCTCAGAATTTGTCCACCTAGTTTAATTTCCAATGCCATTGTGTTGATTTCAGCATCGGCATAATTTTTTATACGGTTAATTCGCACTACGAAGGTTTCGCCGGGTTTAAGCACGGCTTTGAAATCTGTTTTTTCTGCTGCCTGCAAGATGTCAGCGTAAGTTGCGTTTGCTACTAAGAGTTCCTGTGCGCAAACACGCGTATACGCCGAGCGAATCTGGACAACTTTCACGCTTTCCAAATCAGACTCTAACCGTAATACTTGATCAAACAATGTTGGGTTTTTGTAGTTGTAGCCTTCGGCTTCCAATATCGCCTTAACTTCAGCCGCAGGTAACGATTTATTCTCGCCAGATAACAAAAAGAAAAGTTTAGGCACCTATTCTGCGCCTTTGAGTTCTTGGCTAATTAGCGGTGCCAACGAAACCTTGCTGACGGCTCCGGGAACGCTATCAGTGCCCACGATTTCCTCAACGCCCGCGTCAAGAATGCGTTTCTCTGCGTCTCCGATGAGTAACCCATGTACGCAGCCGCAGAAGACATGTTTTGCGCCTTGTTCTCGTAGGATTTTTGCTGCGCCCACGATGGTGCCGCCTGTGCTGATGATGTCGTCGAGGATTATGACTGTTTGGTTTTTTACGTTTAAGCCCTCGGCGGTCTGCACGGTTTGTCCTGTGTAGCGGTCCCTAGTTTTGTTTAGGTGTCCAGCGTCGCCTCCCAGCACTGCCTGAGCTTGTTGCGCTATGTACATTGCGCCCATGTCAGGTGAGAGTGCGTATGCGCCTTTGTAGCCTTTTTTGATAAAGTACTCTGCTATAAGTGGAATAGCACTAACGGTTTTTGCTGGAAACGGAAACTGAGCTAGCGAATGTTCTGAGTGAATGTTAACAGTTAGTAACTCGTCGATTCCTGCGGCCTTAAGCATCCGTGAAATGGTTTCTACGCTTATGCCTTCCCCTGCGAGGAATGTCTTATCTTGGCGGGCATATGCCAAGTAGGGTATGACTGCTGTGACTTTTGTTGCGCCCGAACGCCTAGCAGAATCCGCCAAAAATGCCGCTTGGAAAAGCTTGCCGTCCTGCATGGGTGGGCAGGTTGTTTGGATGATTGCAACTTCTTCTCCTTTTACATCGCCATCTAAGCGGACATAAGATTCCCCGTCTGGAAAAACCTTTGAGACAACAGGGATATTTGGGTAACCAGTTTGGGTGGAGACTGCTTCCGCTAAGGGCTTAGATGCTGGACCAGAGATAATTTTCACTATTATTCCTCTTGCAGTTAGAGATGCAGGTTTAGGTTTTAAGGCTTGTCTCTGAAAAAAACCTTGATAAAATGGATACGTAACTAACCTTTGGGTAAGTATGAAAACTGTGCATGTGCTCCGCGATATGCAAGAAGCATTTAAAGATGCAGATCGATTGTTCCATAAAGGTAACTACGCAGGCTCTGTTGACTGCTATAACAAGGCGTTGAGTCTTTGTCAGACGCTTTCACAAGCTGCTTTTGAACAGTTTGATTGGCGACGCTTTGAAGCCTCCTGTCAAGCTGGGTTATCTGCCGCGTATGGGCGATTGGATAAGCCGTTTGAGAGTTTCGCTGCCGCCAGCAAGGCTCTGCTTTTTTATGATGCTTGCGGTGAGAATTATCCGGCTGATACTGGTCGATGGCTTATGGCTATAGTAAACCAAGGCACCGCCTTGGCGGCTTTCAAATGCTTTGGTGATGCTCAAGCGGCTTTCAAGAGGGCGAAAGAAATTTTCTTATGCAAGGGGCTTGATATTGCAGAGAATAAACAGTGGTTAGCGATGGTTGACGGAAACATTGCAACCTTAGAAGCTCACTTAGCTAAGCAAGAGCACTAGGTTATGTCTTTACGTTAACCGCTCTACCGGAAAGTGAATCCTATGAACACTTGGCGTTACCTCCCGCTTCAAACCAATAATGCCGCTATGAACATGGCAATTGATGAAGCAATCTTCAATGCCAGGATAGCCGGTCAAGTTCCCAATACTTTGAGGTTGTATCGTTGGCAGCCCTCTGCTGTTAGCATAGGCAAAAACCAGAATCCGGAAACTGAAGTCTATCTCGATGCCTGCAAGCAACTGGGTGTTGATGTGATTCGACGTATCAGCGGCGGCGGTACAGTATTTCACGATTTCGAGGGTGAAGTAACCTACAGCGTGGTCGCTAAGAAGTCTGATCTAGGCACCGCTGATATAACCACCGTTTACACTAAGATTTATGGTGCCATAACTGATGCTCTTCGCCTTTTGGGGGTGCCGGCAGATTTCAGTAGTGGACACGCTAAAAACTGTCCAAACCTAACTGTTAATAGCAAAAAAATCTCTGGTAGTAGCCAAACAATCAGTCGTGGAGTTGTTCTTCAACATGGCACTGTGTTGCGAAGTGTGGATTTGCCAAAAATGTTTCAGTTACTGCAGTTTAAAGGCGCTAGTTGCACTCAAGCAGCCGATATAGCTAAGCGAAAAATCACAAGCATCCAAACTGAACTGGGCCACAGAATTTCTCCTGATACAGTCGCAAATGCGCTTGCTCAGGGCTTCAAAGCTATAGTAAAGATCCAGCTCCAAGAAGACCAATTAACACAAGTCGAAAAAGATATGGCAAACCAATTCTGCAAAGAGAAATATGCAACAGAAGAATGGGTTTTTAGAGGAAAAACCGCTTAGGCCTTCTCTTTATGCCAACGTATACCCTGTGCTGTATCCTCAAGCACGATACCCATCGCTTTGAGCTGCGCACGGATTGCGTCGGCCTCTTTCCAGTTTTTGGCTTTTCGGGCTTCTTCGCGCTTTTGTACTAAAGCGTCAATGTCTGAGGGCAAGGCTTCTTTTGCTTCCACTTTACCTATGACGCCTAAAACTTCGTCAAGGCGCATCATTAGGCCGCCGACTTCAGCTGCTTCATCTTTGCTTATGATGTTTGCATCTAGCATACTG
>JAXDAO010000236.1:0-9826 GCA_034679745.1 Bathyarchaeia archaeon | reverse complement strand
CAACGCTTGGCTTGTCACCCATCGTTACTGCTAAGCCGTCTAAACCAACGATGTCAGATGCTAATGCTAAGCCTCCGACTTCTACTGGTCCTTTGTAGTGTAGAATGAAGATTGGGCAAACATATTTTTCAGGGTACTTGTTTTTTAATAAGCAGCTTACAACTACACCGCTTGGCGCTGGATAGCCTGCTGCGCTGTCTGTTACGTTCCATCCGTCTACAAGGTCTTTGAGTTCTTCTGCTAGCTTGAAGAATTTACGTGTTGGTACAAACTCGTTTAATATTTTCATGGAGTTTCCATCTCGCTTTAAAGGGGGAGGGCTTTTAGGTTAAAAAATCTTTTGCATACGATAGGTTAACAGTCAGGAAAGACCGCTTATATTCAAAGCAAACCGCTAAAAAAATGTCTATTTAGCGGCGTTCAGTGCAGCGAAGCTCTTTTCGGCACGTTCACTTTTCAGCCTTGCCAACTTTATTATTTCCTGCTTATCCACGGCTTCCTTGGCGAAGTCGTTGCCGCTTAACAGTCGTTCTCCGACTGACGAACGCACAATCACCGTCGAGTATCCCTGCCTACTTCCAGCTGAACCGACCGACACGTCCGCAAGTCGCGAAGTGAAATCATCGCAGAACCGACAAAACACTTCGGATGCTCCATCAATGTCTTTTACTCTGCACGTAGCCGCTTTACCGTCGGCTGTTACGGTGAATTTTCCTCTGCTGATCTCTGTCTTTTCAGCTTTTTCTAAATCGATGCCCTGCCTGTCAAGTTCCTGTTTAAGCCTGCTTGGGTTGAATGCCGAATAGCAGAATAACCCAATGACAATGACTTCGACGTCTCTGCCCACGGTCTGCTGGATTTTACGTACCGCTTTAACCTCGCAAGGGGTGCATACGACTGCTATCCTTTTTTTGCCTTGACCGATTAATTCACGGAGTTTCTTTGTGACGTTTACTTTAACGTAGGTTGTTCCCCTCGATTGCAGCACCATTTCCGTGTTCTCGGCGACTACTGCCTGCGCCGTGTAGCCCTGCTTCCGTCTTGCGACTATTGCGGCTTCGAATAGACCTTCACGGAAGCCCTTCTGCAGAAGCGCTGTGACTACCCCGCCGTTTTGCCCTTCAACACTGCTTTTAGCGGAAAAAACGTCGCAACAAACACCTAAGTCCTTATCCTTTGTGCCTACGAGGAACTCGTGTTCAAGTTTCTCTTGCTCTTGTACCTTGTAGGCTTGAACTTTCTCTGTACGCCTCGACATCTAAAACATCCAGTCTTTCTTACTGGAATAGCTGGAGTTGGTGCAAATAAGCTTTAAGCAAAGACATCTTAACGTGTTGTTGCCCAAAATAGGTGTCCCCTTGGAAAAGAAAGCTGCCTCTAAACCAAAAATCAAATACATCCACGGCGATCAAACAATACTTGATGATATAAAGGGCCTTTGGGAAGCTCTAAACATGTACCATTGCGACCGTTCACAGAATTTTAAGCCTCACTATAAGGCTATGACTTTCGAGAAAAGAAAAGCTACCTTGCTCAAGAATGCCGAAGGCGGCGAGATGCGGGTGGATATTGCAGTTGCTAAGGCAACTGGCAAGGGTATTGGTTACATAGTTACCACCATAAACGCAGAGCATTTTGGTGAACTTCAATCGGTCTATGTTGAAACCGATTACAGGCGCATGGGCGTCGGTGGTACTTTGATGCAAAAGGCGTTAGCGTGGATGGACCAGCAAGGCGCTGTCGAGAAGACTGTTGAGGTTTCTTATGGCAATGAGGGTGCATGGGGTTTTTATGGTCGCTTTGGTTTTATGCCCCGTTTAACCCTGCTAAAACAATTAAAAAAGCCTTGACCCATCGCTTATCCATGTTTTTGAGGAAAAAAAATAATACAACTTGCCATCCAAAGGGTTTATAGTAGAGCTACTGCCAGGCGCCAAACATTGTGATGGAAAGTTGTTGAGCTACTCGCTCTTTATTTCTTCGATTTCTTTTTTGCCCTCCTCAAGTTCCTTCATTTGTTCAGCGTCTTTTGATAGTAGCATCGCTTGGAATTCGCCGACGTGGGTTTTCTCTTCTTTGGCTATGTCTAGAAGTACTTTCTTGATTAGGGGGTCCTGTGCTAACGCCGCCATTTGTTCATAGAGGTTTATGGCGTCTAATTCCGCGATTATGCCTGCTCTTAGAATTTCAGTGTCACGGGCTTTTAGGGTTACTTTTTCTAGATTTATTGGAATTTGTGATAACATACAAATCCTCACTTTCAAATAGGTTGATTTTTTAGATAAATTTTTTCCTAAAAACTGAAGACGACTTGAAGCTTATTTTTTGCTGATTATGTTTTCTAGAGAAGTGTAACTTTAACTTCTGAAACCTGTTTACTTGCTCTCAAAGAGGTTATGAATGCTCTCATTGTTTGTGCGTCGCCTTTTGCTACTATTACTTCGATGCAGTATCCTTCTTCGATGTGTGTATGGAGAAAGGTTAGGACGACGTTGCTGAAGTGGTGTTGGCTGTCGGGTTGCTGTCCTGTTTTGGCTCCTTTTTGATAGATTATTGTTATGGTGGCTGTTATGTTTCCTTTGAGATCGTCGAGTTTTTTTGCTTCGGATATGTAGGTTCTTAGTGCTTGGCGTACGATTTCTGATCGGTTTACGTAGCCTTGTTCTTTGATGTAGGTGTCGACTTTTTCTAGCAGTGGTTTTGGGATTGAGAGGCTGATTATGCTCATTGTGGGTCTTATTAAGAAATGCCTGTTGTGAATATAAGTTTTTATTAAGTTTTTAGGTAGATTTTAATAATTCTTCAACAGTTACACCCGTGACCAACAATGTTAGACTGGGTACTTGCCATAATCAGTGTCATACTCATCAGCGCCATATCACTATTCGGTATACTATTCATATGGGTAACAGACAAAAAACTCAAAAAAGCATTCATGTACCTAGTCAGCTTCGCAGCAGGCGGTCTACTCGGAGACGTCTTCCTCCACCTCATGCCCGAAATGATTGAAACTGGGTTCGAAACCACAGCCGCATTAATACTCATCGCTGGCATCCTAGTATCCTTCGGCGTAGAAAGATTTCTGCAATGGAGGCACTGCCACATCCCAACGTCAGGTGAACATCCCCATTCATTTGCCTACATGAACCTCTTCGGAGACAGCGTCCACAACCTAATCGACGGATTAATCGTGGGCGGCAGCTACCTAGCAAGCATACCTTTGGGTATTGCTACTACTATAGCGGTTATTTTCCATGAGATACCTCAAGAGATGGGCGACTTCAGCGTTCTAATATACGGTGGCTTCACAAAAAAGAAAGCTCTCACATTCAATTTCTTAACAGCATTAACAGCGGTGATTGGTGCTTTCATTGCGCTTGCATTAGGTTCCTACCTTGAGGGGTTTATACCCCTATTGATACCCTTTGCCGCAGGCAACTTCATTTACATTGCGGGTTCCGATCTAATTCCTGAGTTACGGAAAGATTCCCCTGAGCCGAAAAAATCGGCGATGCAGCTATTGTCTTTAGTTTTAGGTGTTGTTCCTATGGTTTTGTTGCTGTTCTTAGAATAAGTGGTGGTGAGAATTGTTGATATTTTCCCCTTTAAGGGATAATGTAAATTAAGCAAATTTATCAAAGTTAAGAGTTGATTGTGATTATTATGAAAGTTGCTGTTGCTGGTAAAGGTGGAGTTGGCAAGACCCTTATCGCCGGCGGTTTGGCTAGGGGTTTTGTAGAACGTGGATTAAAAACTATAGCTATTGATGCAGATTCTTCGCCCAATTTAGGTTTGACATTGGGTTTATCTGCAGAAGAAACGCGCAAGATAGTGCCGATTTCTGATAACAAACAGCTTGTTGAGGCCAAAACTTCTACTGGTCACTCGGGCGTTTATAACCTCAACTTCAGCGTTGATGACATAGTCAAGCAGTATTCTGTTCCCACACCTTTAGGTGCAAATTTGATTGTCATGGGCACTGTTCGTTCCATGGGCGCGGGTTGTATGTGTGCGCCGACAGCAGTTATTCGTGCTTTGTTAAGGTATTTGGTTGTTGAAACTAATGAAGCAGTTGTTTTGGACTTGGAGGCTGGGGTAGAGCACATCGGCAGAGGCACCGCAAGACAAGTCGACCACCTCCTAATCGTCGCAGACTCCAACCTGAAGTCGCTGGAAATCGCCAAACACATCCATGACCTTGCATCAGCAGCAGGCATGAAAAATCTCCACCTCATCGGTAACCGTGTAATGGACGACACCCAAAAACAGGCCATCCAAACATTCGCAGACCAAAACGGAATCAAGGTACTCGCCTACGTTCCATGGGATCAAAAAGTCATCGAATCTGACATGCTGGGCGTAACACCGCTGAAAAACAAGGAAATAGAAGCGGTTAAGACCATAGATAACATCTGCGAGTTACTGCTGAAGAAATCAGCATAGCTCTCCGTTTTAGTCGGTTATGTTGGGTGTCATGTGACTGCTTACGGCTACTTCCATAGGAGAAAAAAATAACATGGCGAAAATTTTGTAGCTGTCCGCGTTTGCCTTCTCCGAAGGAGAGTGCAAACGTATAAGAATCGGAAGAAAAAGAATTTATTTTTGAAATTAATCAGGCGAACAATTTAATGAAACCATTCGAGTTTAAAAAACTGGAAACTGCACTTATAATCTACTGGTCTAAAACTGGTAACACAGAGAAAGTAGCCAATGCTGTAAAGCAGGGTCTGGAAGAAGCTAACCTACATGTAACCATAAAGAGGCCTGAGGAAGCCGAAAACCTGGACTGGTTCGATTACGACTTGGTTTGTGTAGGTTGTCCTTCTCATTCTTGGCATCCGCCTGAGCAGATGACGAATTTTCTAAAGAAAAAATTAAATTATTACCGTGAAAACGGAAAAATCAGGCTCGGTGCCCCAAAAGTCGGAGGCAAGAAAGCCATAGTTTTCGTAACCTATTCAGGTCCACACACGGGAATTGCTGAAGCAACCCCTGTGGGTAAAGATATAGGACAATATTTTGAACACATAGGTTTTACTGTTCTAGCTGAATGGTATGTTCTGAGTGAGTTCCACGGCTCAAAAGAAAGTAACACGCAAGGCCGGCTAGGCGACCTCAGGGGTAAACCAACTGCCGAACAATTGCATGTTATTAAAGACGACGTAATCCGTATATGCAAAGCACCTGAATGATTTTTTTGCGCTTTTGGTGCTTATTATTTCGGAAAACAGGTTAAAAGCTAAGGTTAAAACATAGACAAAGTTCGTGATATATATCTTAAGAAACAGCGTGGCTTTCTGCCTTTTTCTATGGTTGTTGTTGGCGAAAACCAACAATACACAACAACCCGCTGTGTCTTTGGGTAGCTGCATTTTGGTTTGGGGCGCGGTTTTGTGTTGTTGGTCAATTGTGCAAACCGCGCAGGCAGTGTGTTTTTAAACGGCATACTCTAAGTCGGAGAAGTAGCGAATTAAAGAGAGTATAAATTTCCAACGCTGTTAAATACGAAGGCATCTGGAAGCTTCTTGCTTATGGCGCAGAGTGCTCGCCACCCTGTACAATGTGATGGCATGATTAATTCAGGGTTAATTTGTTTTAACACTTCTAATGTGGGCTCGATTCTTTTTTCAAATTCTCTCCCTGCTAGGTGGAAGCCTCCCAGTACAGCGTAGACTTTTCTGGTTCCTGTTATTTGTTGAGCGTAACGTATGGTGTTAATTATTCCTGCATGTGCACATCCAGAAATAATGACTAACCCTTTGTCTTTGACTTTAAGGACCAATGCGCGTTCATCTAATATTAGTGGATCTGGCTGCCATGTATTATCCCTATAAATCCTGTTATTGATCAAACCCTTCTCGAAATCTATTGTTCTAGGAATTTCCCCTGTTATGCAAGCTAAATCTGAGGCGACGAAGTAAGGCTTTATAGTGTTTATGATTTCTGCAGAGGTTGCATCTAAAGTTGGAAAGGTTGGGTACTCTCTGATTTCTCCTTTAGAATTTGCTGTCCCTCTGCGTCTAACCATGTCTTCATGGCATATTATTTGCAAGTTTTTTCTGTTAACAGCTTTGACTACAGCAGCTAATCCACCAAAATGGTCGTAATGGCCATGGGAAAGAACAATATAAGAAACTTCACTAAGGTCTATCCCCATCCGTTTAGCATTCGTCAAGACCCCATTGGAGCTAACGCCTGTATCGAAAAGAATCGTGCTCGTCTCTTCATTACTTGAGACTCTGATTAGTAACGAAAAACCATGTTCTGCAAGCGGCACCTCGGCATTTGTTTGATTCCACTGCCGAAAAGATTGCACCTCTCTTCTATTGTTGCTAGAAAGAAAGTCTACAGCGTTATCCATTAATGACACTATTTCTATTTTTCTTGATTCTTTAAGTCGAATGCCTCGAATTGACAGCGGAGTACCTCCTAAAGGGTTCCTCTATAGTTAATAGTTGTGGGACAGCCTACGCATTTATCATTTTCATATCGATTGCAGGGATGGCAATTGACGTTACAGGGGGTTATTTTCGTTTCTTCCTGAGCCAAGTTTTCACGGATTTGAAGAAAAGGCGAAAAATGAGTTTCGCTAATTGGGTAAAATTCTGATCGACGTATTCCTTTACTGCATCTTAGAGAACATTTTTCCATGGATATGCTTTCAAGAGTTTCTTGGGTCTCTGCAATAACAAGCGCTATCAGGTTGAAGCCGCCCATAGTTTTGAAAATCTGTATTACTCGCGGGCAGTCTTGAAATCGGTCTAAGAGTTGTTGCATTGCTTCTGCGCTTTCCATTTCTAGCATTATTATAGCTGGATGTAGTTTGAGTGCGTTTGGGTTAATTAGTGCTGATATTTTTATTGTTCCGTTTTTTAGGAGCTTTTCAAGCCTTTTTTTTGTGCCCATGCTAGTCAAGCCGATATTTTTGGCTATGTCTTGTAGCGTTGTTCGGCCATCAGTTTGCAGTAGTGTAATGATTTTTTTGTCCGTTTGATCCATGGTGTAATCACTTTTAGTTTATTTTATAAACCAAAGATATTAATATTATTTAGTTATTAAACTTTTCATTCGCTTGGTGTAAAGAGTGTCAAAACATACTAAACTACAAACCACAACAGAGCTCAGCAAAGAACGCGATTCATGTTCTGCCACAAGTCAATGTAACGACCCAAAAAAAGAACAATACCTCAAAGAACAAAAAGTAAAAAATCGTCTCGAAAAAATCAAACACAAAATAGCAATCATTAGCGGTAAAGGTGGCGTGGGAAAAAGCACTGTTACAGCAAACTTGGCAATGGCGTTTGCGATGCAAGGCAGAAAAGTTGGTATTCTCGATGCAGACATTCATGGTCCCTGTATTCCAAAGATGTTGGGTCTAAAAGGTCAAACTCTCAAAGGAATCCCTGGAGGAGACCTTTTGCCCGTTACTGGTCGGTTAGAAATAAAGGTGGCGTCAGTGGGGTTTCTGCTAAAAAAAGACGAGGACCCAGTTATCTGGCGAGGACCTTTAAAGATGAGGCTTATTCAGCAGTTTATCTCAGATGTAGCATGGGGAGAACTGGATTTTCTTTTCATTGATCTGCCTCCTGGAACGGGAGATGAGCCATTGAGTATTATGCAGTTGATTCCTGACATGGATGGGGTAGTTATAGTCACTATGCCTTCAGAAATATCTGAGGCGGTGGTCAGGAAATCAGTCACTTTTGCCAAACAAGTCGGTGTTCCAGTGATTGGAATTGTTGAGAACATGAGTGGTTTTGTCTGCCCAGAATGTGGGAAAAAAATTGATATTTTCAAATCGGGAGGCGGCAAAAGAATATCTCAAGACCTAAATATACCATATTTAGGAAACATACCGATAGAACCTCAAGTATGTACTGACTCAGACAATGACCTGCCGTTCATATCAGAGAAGTCAGATTCGCCAACGGCAAAAGCGTTCAATGAAATCATCATAAAAACCAAGCAGTTTCTTGAAAAAAATATGGAGGAGTAAAAATAAAAATCTGTTTAACATCAACAGCAAACAACCTAGACGCCCAAATAGACCCTAGATTTGGCCGATGTCCATACCTGCTAATTGTAGATTCTGATACAATGCAGTTTGAAGTTATTTCAAACATGGCTGCAGGATCAAGCGGCGGAGCAGGAATTCAAGCAGCACAAACAATTGCAAATAAGGGTGCAAAGGTACTTGTAACTGGGAATATTGGACCTAACGCTTTTAGGGCTTTGTCAGCTGCGGGTATCAAGATAATGACTGGTGCTTCTGGAACAGGAAGGGAAGCTATCGAGAAATACAAAAAAAGAGAATTGAATCAGACTGACGCCCCTACTGTTGGTGAGCACAACTCGACAAAGGCTCGGGGGCAAGGGATATGGTCAATCTAATGAAAACACAAAATGATCTTTCAAATGAGGAGGTGAACGATTGACAGATAAACTGATCGTCGCAACAGAAAATCAAGACGGCATTAATGCTCCCTTAGCAGAACACTTTGGAAGAGCACCATACTTCACTATTGTGGAACTCGATAATAACGAAGTTTCAAACGTTAGTACAGTTAAAAACGTAAGCGAGCACGTTGGGGGAACCGGTTCTCCACATGACTACATAACCCAGTTGCAACCTAAAGCGTTGATAGTGTATGGTATGGGTCCCCGGGGAATAATGGCCTTCCAAAGTGCAGGTATTGAAGTGCTAAAAGCTAGCGGTAGTACCGTTAAAGAAGTCGTCGAAGCGTACAAGCAAGGTATACTTGAAGAATTAACCGAAGGTTGTCCACACGCACATCATCATGACCATTAGAATCGATTTGAGGAAAAAATCAAATGACTGACAAAAGCGCAGAAGCCCAGCAGCTCATGCAATTAGGTTATTCTAGCAAAGCCGTTGAGTTATATCAAAACCAAGTAAATGTTGGTGTAATAAACGACTCAGACACAGACGCAGTATTTCTCAGTCCAAAAGGCGACTTGACACGGCTGTACATAAAAATCAATGGCGCAATTATAAAGGATGCTAAATTCCTTTGTTATGGTTGCCCTGGTTCATTATCTGCAATGTCAGCTTTGACTCTTCTTATCAAAGGCAAGACTCTCACTCAGGCAAGCCGGATTACTGAAGGCGACATATTAGAGGCACTTAACGGTTTACCCGAATCAAAAAAAGAGTGCACTGAACTTCCAATAAAAACCTTGAGGAAGGCTCTTGTAGTGTACGAAAAATTGCAGCAGCCTAGCGAACTTTCCTCTTTTCTAAATAATAGGTGAATTGTGAGTGATAGTGGCGGTTGCTAGCGGCAAAGGAGGTACAGGAAAAACATCTCTAGCCGTAAACATGGCTCTTTCATTAAGTTGTGTTCAGTTCTTAGACTGTGACGTAGAGGAACCAAATGCCCATCTTCTTCTACATCCCCTCCAGCTGAGGACAGAAGCAATTCACACTGCAGTCCCTAAAATAGATGAAAAGCTGTGTGTTTACTGCGGAGACTGCTCTAAATTCTGCCGATACAACGCCCTATTCACTCTTAAAGGGAAGATACTTGTTTTCCCAGAGCTCTGCCATAGTTGTGGCGGATGCATTATAGTTTGCCCTAAAAAAGCGATCTCTGAAGAAAAACATCAAATTGGTACATTAAATTTTGGCCAAGTGAATGATTTATCGCTTGTTTATGGCGAACTAGCCGTTGGCAAACCAATGGCCGTTCCAATTATAAAAGCAGTAAAACAACAAATCGACAAAACTAAAAACGTGATTATTGATTCTCCACCAGGTACCTCTTGTTCTTTTGTTGAAACTGTTAGAGGTAGCGATTTTTGTGTT
>JAXDAO010000235.1:0-12470 GCA_034679745.1 Bathyarchaeia archaeon | reverse complement strand
CGGTTATGCATGTATTTGATTATTTTTTCTACGTCAACTATTGTTAAATTTTCGAATGGTGCGGCTTTTTTGCATAAATCGAGAATTTCATTGAATGTTAAGCGTTTGTTTTTGAGAAGTAACCCTGTGACTTGGTTGGCTAAGACATCGTAGGGTTTATCAGGTATCAAGACTGGTTCCAATTCTTCTTTTAATGCTCTACGTGCAATGACTAAGGCTTCAAGGGTGTCATCGGAGTCCATTCCGATAACTATGCCTTCAGACACGTCACCGTAAGTGTGTCCTGCTCTACCGACACGCTGGATTAATCGTGATACTTGTCTTGGGCTCATGTATTGCATAACTAAATCGATGTGTCCAACGTCTATGCCGAGTTCAAGGCTACTGGTAGCGATTAGTCCTTTTAGTGCGCCTCGTTTTAGTCCTGTTTCTGCAGCGATACGTGAAGGTTTAGCTAAGGAACCATGGTGAATAGAAATCGGAAAATCAACATCCCAAACTTTGAAACGAGAAGCCAACACCTCAGAAACCGAACGTGTATTAGTAAAGAGAAGCACAGATTTGCGTTTACTCATATAATCACGGATAACTCTCAACCTAGCCGCAACTTCGGGGTGAGTGTAGATTTTACCTGCAAACGCAATGTCTTCGTCTGTTGGCTTTGGGTAAATTACCTGTAACCGCACTGTTTTTGCAACTGAAACCCTAACAATCTCAACAGGGCGCTGAGCTCCTACAAGGAAATGTGCAACTTTTTCTGGGCTTCCAACTGTAGCAGATAAACCAATCATTTGAAAATCTTTACCGATTAACCATCTAACGCGTTCCAACGCTAAGGATAATTGGCTTCCGCGTTTGCTGTCTGCTAACTCATGTACTTCATCAATTACTACCCATTTGAGAGCTTGCAGATGCTGACGCAACAACCACCCAGAGAGAATAGCTTGAAGGGTTTCAGGTGTTGTGATTAAAATATCAGGCGGACATTGGCTCTGACGGGTACGTTCCTTTTGCTCAGTGTCGCCATGGCGAACAGCGAGTTTTATGTCAAGGTTATTGCACCACCATTGCAGTCGTTCTAGCATGTCACGGTTGAGTGCCCTTAGTGGAGTTATGTAGAGAACTTTTATTCCGGGAGTTTTAGGTAACTGCAGAAGCATACTGAGAATTGGCAGAAACGCGGCTTCAGTTTTGCCAGTTGCGGTAGGCGAAATCAGGAGGACATTTTTGCCCTCTATTATTTTTGGAATGACTTTTTCTTGAGGCTCGGTTGGTTTAGAGAATCCTCTCTGCTCTACTAGCCTTCGCACTGGCTTCACAAGCATTTCAAAAGAATTCTCAGAAGTTGCTTGCAATACAAAGTGAACCTCGAATTGATTAGGAAATAAGCTTTAGTTGTGCTATAAAAAATGTTGGGAGATAAATAGTCAATTATAAGTTCTGTTTTTTGTGTTGTTCTTGATGAATTTTCGAGGATTTCTCGAGTACTTTCGACACTTCTTAAACGTGGCTTCTATGATGTATACAGGAAATTGTCTAATTCTGATGCCAGAAGGCAAAATATCGATGTAAAAAATATGGAAACTTTTTTATCCAATCAGCCGAATGCATCAAAAATATAGTACGGAGGAAATCAGATGGTTAAATGTCCAAAATGCGGAACCGAAGTTTCAAAACCAAAGAAAACATGGAAGATGGCAGGTCGTCCAGATAAAGCTGGAAAACGTATGCAATTAGAAATTGGGTTATACGAATGCTCTAAATGCAGCAACGTATTCCGCGAAGTATTGAGTAAAACCAAAATCTAAGTTAATTCTCAAGTGCCAATTTAAAGTGCACTTTCTATTTTTTCTTTTTAATAGCGGTAGTTTTAAAACTATGCAGATTCTCTATGAAGGATCATCGATCCGGTGAATGCTAAAAGTGACTGATTACAAGAAAATTCTCAAAAATGACTACGTTAAGACCGCAATCGCAATTGCCTTGATTGTTGCAATCGTTTTGGGATTTTTCTTTGGTTTAGGTCTTGCACTAGGGACTTCTGTTCCAGTCAGAGTGGTTGAGAGCGGAAGCATGTGTACAGAAATCATGGGATGCAATGGTTGGAGTCATCCGTTTGAGCAGACACTGCACGTAGGGGATATCATAGTAATACAGAGTGTTAATCCAGAGGACCTCAAAGCTGATTATCCTAACAGTGACATAATCGTTTATCAAAACCCCAATTCGCGAGGCAACCAAGATGCTACTCCTATCGTTCACCGTATCGTAGCGAAGTACCAAACCAACGGCATATGGTACTTCCAGACAAAAGGAGATGGCAACGGAGAAAATTGGCCTGCGACCCCCACATCTTCTGAGTACGATTCACATACTCTTTGGAGTACAGGCGAAGGCGTGCCACAAGATCTTGTTTTAGGGAAAGTGGTTTTGCGTATTCCATATTTTGGATGGATCACATTATTTATGAGAGGAAATTCTTGGGCTCTACCCATGGTTATAGGATTAATAATGTTGCTAGTCATTGTTGAATTTATTTTGCCGATAGTTAGAACACAAAAGAAACAGAAACAGTCTTACCAAGAAAAAAACGCACAACCGCAGTCATAGATGTATTTATTAATAAAGTCTCTGATAAATTGATAATCGAGAGCGGTTTAAGTAGGGAGGAATTTGTTGCCAAAAGTTAAATCTTCAGCAAGCATCGAAAACGTGGTCGCTTCCGCAACACTCAACCAAAAAGTCGACTTAAACGCAGTTGTAAAAGGTTACCCAGGTGTCGAATATCGACCTGAACAATTTCCCGGCTTAGTTTTTAGACTCAAACGCCCTAAAACTGCTACTTTAATTTTTAGCTCTGGAAAGATGGTTTGCACAGGTGCAAAATCGGAGAAAGAAGCTAAACGTGCAGTTATGAAAGTGGTTAAGGAACTCAAGAAAGGTGGCATAATTATCATTAGCAAACCCGAGATTAAGATCCAAAACATAGTTGCCTCGGGCGGTTTAGGCGGTATGATTGATTTGGAAAAAGCAGCATACACTCTTGGTCATGCAATGTATGAACCAGAGCAGTTTCCAGGTCTAATTTACCGCATGGAAGAACCTAAAGTCGTAATATTGCTTTTCGCCAGCGGCAAACTAGTTTGTACAGGTGCAAAGAAAGAACCAGATGTCTTTGTCGCTGTGGAAAAATTGCATTCGCTACTAGAGGAAACCGGCTTAATCTTCTACGAATAATTACTGCGCTACTTCTTTTTTACCTGTTTTAAGATAGTCTTTAAACTCTCTTGGTCGATGGCGCCTATTTCGAAGAGCACCTTTGCAATTTCGCTAATCTTCAGCAAAGAGTGTACTTTCACATCTTTTCCTTCTAGAAGTTGTCGCCCACCTTCTTCACGGTCAAGGAACACCACAACATCGGTCACTACGCCCCCTTCTGCTCTAGCAGCATCAATGGCTGTTGTAAGCGTTAAACCAGTGGTCAGTAAATCATCAAGCAACAGAACTCTATCGCCTGAAACAAGTACGCCTTCAACTCGTCGTTCTCTTCCATGATGTTTTATGTCTTTGAGTACGTAGAGGAAGGGTTTTTTCAGGTTATATGCGATTTGGGAAGCAAACGGAATACCTGCAATTGGTACTCCTACGATGCGATCGACATTTTTAATTCCGATTTGGTCGCTTATGTATTGGGCGTAGAAGTCGCAGATTTCCCTGAAAGCATCAGGGAAACTAGGGACGACTCGGAGGTCGATGTAGTATGGACTTGATTTGCCTGAGGAAAGTTTGTAGACTCCAAACTTGACTGCGTCAATCTTGAAGAGAATATTTGCCATCTTGTCCTTCTTATCGGGACTGAGTTTTACTGCTTTCATCCTTTCACATCCTCTTTGATATTTGATAGATTTTGTTTTGCTGTGGAATCAAGCATGCAGTTCGAGGAAGCTTCTTGCTTACGAGTTCAGCGAACTGACTTTGGCTCTGGCTTGTTGCAGTATGATATGGTACCACCAGCGGTGGTTTGGTTAGCCATGCGATTTCAAATCCTGCTTCTGGATTTGAACCGGGCGAGATTCCAATGCTACAGAAGACAACATCGAATTGTTCTCTCTGCCCCATTAAAGCTAGTTCAGGGAAAGGTAGACTGTCAGCTGTGTGGTAAACTTTGACGTTGTCTTCACTGGTTATTATGTAGGTATTTGGGGCTTGGGCGTTATGATTACATTTTTCGGCTTTAACTGAGACACCACCAATTTTTACTTCTTCGCCCGGTCTAATTTCTTGAAGTTTATCGTTGGGAATGACGTATTGTAGTTTTTTTGCTGATACTGGGTCGGCGATTACGATGCAACCTGTGGCTTTTTGAACTGCTGTAACTAGCTGTTGATCTAAGTGATCGTAATGCTCGTGTGTAATTAGGATAGCATCAATGTTTTGGAGACTTTTTGGTTTAATGTCAACTGGATCTATCACTAAAGTTTTGCTGGGTGTTTTGATCAAGATGCCGGCATACTGGTTGAACCAAACGAAGAAAATAGTGTTCGGTTCAGGAGTTTTCTGGATTGACAAACTTGATTCCTCACAATCTAGTATACAAGGTTTGTTTTAAAGAAGTTGCGTATGGAGAGAGCTTTGAAAGAATAAGAGTCTTAATTTATCATTTGGATAAAGGCACCTTGAAAAGTGTTACTACTGTATTTTAGATTATAAGCGTTAATTTAGCCTAGAGTTATTTTTTGCCCAGTAGCAACATACACAATTGATTCACACACGTAGACAGCATGATCTGCTATTCTCTCCAAATAACGGGTTACAAGAGCACTAGATAACACGCATCTACCATAGGTTTTTTTTACGCTAGCAATCTTATCGATAAACATTAAGTACATCGCGTCTACTTCACGCTCTGTCTTGGTGATTGTTTTAGCCAGTTCTATATCGTATGCTCTTAAGGCATTAACGCTGATTTTGACCATTGAGAGTACTTTACTGCTCATTTCCCTGATGCAATCTTTTACCCAAGGTTCACATTCTTTTAAACCGAAGAGTTGGTCATTAATCGTTGAGATATCCAAAGAGTACCTTCCGTACCGTGCGAAGTCGTTGCTTATTTTCATATAGGACTTTATTGCGCGTAAATCCGAGGCAACAGGTTGGAAGCGAGCAATTAATTGGAAGGTTTGGTCTTCAACCTTATTTGCCATGGCGATAAGCATATCTGACATTTCCCTGACTTCGGTTTGTACACTCTTTCCATCCAAATAGCCACGAAGTGATAGTGATAGAATTTCGTAGGTATACTCACCCATTTTCACGAGTAGTGTTGATTGTTCTTCTAATCCACGGTCGATTATTCTGCTCATAAAATCATGCTCCTTTAACCGAATTCTCCTGTTATGTATTTCTCCGTTAATTTGTTCTTGGGTGACTCAAAAATATCCTTAGTTGACCCAAACTCGATTAACGAACCGAGGTACATGAAGGCAGTGTAGTCTGAGACACGGGATGCCTGTTGCATATTATGAGTCACTATAACAACTGTGTAATCCTGTTTTAGTTCAACAACCAATCGCTCAATTTTCGCTGTAGCAATTGGATCCAAAGCAGAGCAGGGTTCATCCATCAAAATGACTTCAGGTTGCAAAGCAATTGCACGAGCAATACAAAGACGTTGCTGTTGGCCGCCTGAAATGCTTGTTCCAGGCTTTTTTAGGTCATCTTTGACTTCATCCCAAAGTGTAGCTTGCTCTAGGCTACGTTTGACAATTTCGTCGAGGTCTTTGCCTTTTGTAGCTCCTGTCAAGCGTAATCCTGCGGCAACATTGTCGTAGATAGACATAGTGGGGAAGGGGTTGGGTTTTTGGAATACCATACCGACCCGTCGCCGTATCATCACTGCATCTACGTTTGGAGCGTAGATATTTTCGCTATCTAGCAGTATTTGCCCTGTTAATTTGGCGTTGGGTGTCAGTTCATGCATCCTGTTTAGGGTGCGGATAAATGTGGATTTTCCACATCCTGATGGCCCGATGATGGCCGTGACTGTGTTTGTCTTAATTTGCATGTTTATGTCTTTTAGTGCTTGTTTTGTTCCAAACCAAGCGTTTAATCCGATACTTTGCATTTTTTCATTTTCGCTCATAATATCAGCTCCTGTATTTCCTTCTGCTTGCTAATCTGACGGCTATGTTAAGAGTTAAAACTATCAAGATAAGAATCAAAGCTGCACCCCAAGCTTGAGCTTGAATTTCAGCAGAAGGCTGACGGGAATTTAGGAATATTCTTAGGGGCAGTGCATCCATTGGTGAATTTAATCCTTGGAAAAAGAAAGAGTTACCTAAAATAGTAAAGATCAACGGTGCAGTTTCTCCCGCGATTCTAGCGATGCCAAGCAGAGCGCCTGTTATCAGACCACTGCCGGCGGCAGGTAAAATCACACTAATTATTGTTCTCCACTTATGCACACCTAGTGCCAACGATGCTTCGCGAACTGAGTTTGGAACAAGTTTGAGTGACTCCTCAGTTGTTCTTGCAACAATCGGAACCAGCATGAAAGCAAGTGCAGCGGCTCCTGCAAGCGGCGAATAGCTTCTTGTAAAATAAGTTATTATCAAGGCGAAGGCAGTGATGCCGATTACTATTGATGGAAACTGTGTGAGAATGTTGTTTATTACTCTGAGTGTTGAGGCGAATTTGTTATTGCCGTACTCTGAGAGGTAAACGCCTGAAAGAATCCCCACTGGTATGCCAAATAGGCTTGTTAAACCAATCATAATTATTGTGCCCTGAATGGAAGGGCCGATGCCGCCTTGCTGGATGTTTGCAGTTAAGAATTGAAAGTCAATTTGTGAGGCCCCTCTTACTATGGTCTCGACTAAAATGCTCAAAAGAGGGATAATTGCGATGATTACACATATCAAGCAGAGAATAAAGAAGAGCTTGTTTTTGAATTTTCGTAGAGAATAACTGTTTAGTCTCTTCATCATTACTCTACAGCGCCTCCTTTGACTTTTAGCAGACGAGTAACCATGAAGTAGGCTGATATGTTGATGATTATGCTTATTACAATCAGAACTAGCCCTGCGCCTATGTAGGCGGATTGTTCTATTGGCATCTGGGAATCTATAAAGCCGTTAGCAATCAAAGAGGGCAAGGTTTGCCCGGGTTCAAAAAGCGATCCAGGCATCGCGTTGGGACCAACAGCGTTGCCTATAACCATGGTGACTGCCATGGTTTCGCCTACCGCTCTTCCTAATCCTAAAATTATTGCGCCGAAGATTCCTGAGCGCCCATAATTGAGAACCCAGTGACGAATTACTTCCCATTTGGTGGCTCCAATGCTGTAGGCACCCTCTCGGATAGAATTTGGAACCGCGGTGATTACCTCTCTAGAAACAGATGCGATTGTAGGAATGATCATTATTGCAAGGATAATTCCTGCAGTAAAGTAGTCAAGTCCGAAAGGCGTACCGCTGAAAAGGGGAATCCAGCCTAAGTAAGTGTTTAGTGGAGTTTCGATATAGTTTTGAACCCAGAAACGAAGAACAAATAATCCCCAAAGTCCGTAGATTACACTTGGAACAGCAGCTAACAACTCAACAAGATAAGACAGGGGAACACGAACTTTTTTAGGTGACATCTCAGCGAGGAAAATGGCGATACCAATACTCAACGGAACGCCAATCACTAGAGCGATTCCTGAGGTGATCAAAGTCCCAAGAATATAGGGCATAACGCCAAAGGATTCTCTACCCTCCACAGGGTTCCAGTTAGTACCGGTTATAAAATCAAAACCAAACCGGTTGAAGACAGAGATTGATCCGCTACCTAAAACGTAGGCGTTAGCTATCAGAATGAAGAGTGCTGAAGCTGCAATTACTGCAACTCCCACTTTGAATATCCTGTCACCAGTTATTCTCCTTGCCATTCTGATCTTTTCACCAATAAATTTCTAGTTATTTCACAAAAAAGGTTAGATTTTTTACCAGCATCCTAACTTACTGGCAAGGTTTGGCCGTTGAAGGTTATCGACTGGATAGTTGCTTCGTTAATTGTTATTACATTTGATGGAAGTGCTGCGTATTCTAGGTCAGCTGCGAGGTGCTGTCCGTCGTGAACCACGTACCATATGTATTGCACGAGAGCTGTTGCTTTGTCTTGGGTCATTCCGGTTATTATGTTGAGTTCTTTGTATGACAGCAGATAAGTAAAAGTAACAATCGGGTAAGCATTTTCACCAGAAGTGTTCAGTAGGCTCACAGATGTCCAGGATTCGTCGCCTGCTGGGAGATTTGAAGCGCCGGATTCAACTGCGGCAGTGGTGGATTCAAGGGTTGGCTCTATGAAGTTTCCTGCTGGATTCTGGATTGATGCAACTGTCATGTGGTTCTGTAAGGCGTATGCTAGTTCAACGTATCCTACGGAGTATTGTGTTTGGATAACGGTCGCTGCTACGTTTGCATTTCCGCTTGCGCCAACTGCGTTGGTTCCTGGCCACTGTACTGATGTGCCTGAGCCTATGTCATTTTGCCAAGTAGTGCTTACTGCGCTTAAGTATTTCGTGAAAACGTTGGTTGTTCCAGAACTGTCTGAACGGTGAACTGTTGATATCGCATGATCTGGCAATGTCTTCTCTGAATTGAGCGCTGTGATTTGTGGATCGTTCCAATTAGTGATTGTTCCAAGGTAAATTTTTGCTACTACATCGCCTGTTAATTTTAGACCACTGGAAATGCCAGGTAGGTTATATGCGACTGTCACTGCCCCAATGGTTTCTGGGATGTGAAGAGCTGTTGCAGGTAAGAAAGAGGTCTGGTTGTTGTTTAGTGGTGCATCTGAGGCTGCAAAATCTACTTTTGTGGTTAGAAGCGAGTTGATTCCTGATCCACTACCAACGCCTTGGTAGTTAATTTGGACGTTGGGTTCAATGGAGTTGTATGCCATAATCGTGGCGTCTAGGAATGGTTGTGGGAAAGTGGCGCCTGCACCGTTTAAGTTAACCTGTGGTGCATTTGAGGCAGGTGTCGAAAGATAAACGTATGCGGCTACTGAGCCGATTATTATTGCGATTGCAACTATTGCGATTATAATGGAGTATTTAGTGTTCATATTTTCCTTCCTCGTTTTTGAAGTAGTATGGAACACCGATTGATTATATAGTAAACCTCCATAAAATTTATAGACTATATAGAGAGATCTAATATAATGAAAAATCATAGAAAGAGTCACTTGGAGTCAAACGTGACCAAAGAACCAGAAAAGTTAAACGACGAACAGCGTAGGCTTCAAGTTACCGGCGGATCCACCTTCATTATTTCTCTACCAAAAGAATGGGCTATCAAAAACGAACTCAAAAGAGGTAGTTCGATGGTAGTCCGTGAAGAAGACGACGGCTCACTATCAATTTCCCCCTCAAGTTTTCCTAAGAAAGAAAAACAAGACGAAGCTTACATCAAAGTAACCCAAACCGACAACCCAGACGCCATAATGCGCACAGTCATTTCTGCTTACTTAAGCGGCTACAACATCTTGCATATCCGAGCCCAGGGACAAAAAATACTTCCGGCTAAGACGCGCAATCAGCTCAAACATTTTGCCCGTAACTATTTAGTAGGCACGGAAATCGTTATAGATACACCAACCGACTTGACCTTGCAAGTTTTACTGAATTACCCTGAACTCACTGTTCAGAACGCGTTGAGTCGCATGTCAATCATCGCTTCATCCATGCATAAAGAAGCACTCTTGGCACTCAAAAATCTCGATTACAGTAGCGCTAAAGCAGTTATTGAAACAGACCGCGAGGTAAACCGGTTTGGCCTGTATATTGTTCGACTACTAAAGTTAGCTGTTTCTAATCAGAGAATCGTTAAAGAAATCGGCTTAAGATACCAAAAAGAATGCATAGGCTATCGTTTAATTGCGAAATCAGTCGAAAGGACAGCAGATCATGCAACCAAAATCGCTGAAAATACCCTACTACTCAAAGAGCCCGTAAAAGATGAACTCGCAGAAAAAATCAGTGAACTCAGTGGTTTAGCCAATTCTATGTTTGAAAACGCTATGGAAGCCCTCTTTAAGCACGATTTCAACCTCGCAGAAGGCGTAATCGAAAAATTAAGCCAAGTGCACAAGTTAGAAAAGGAAACAGTACTCTGTCTGCCAAATGCCAAGGTTGAAGAAACTGTGAATCTGAGATTGCTAATTGAAAGTGTAAGACGAACAGCTGAATATGCCAGTGACATATCAGAAGTTGTTTTGAACATGAACGTAGAATCAGTTCTTGAATAGACGCGATATACTCTATTACATCAATACGCAGGTTGCCACAAGTTCAGGACTTAACATTACACTAGAATCATCTATCAGATGAGCAGTGCCGTCAGGGCAATACACTTTGTCTCCTTTAACTGCTTTTTTGTATCGTCTGCTACATTCTTTTAGCTTGGAGCAACCATCACAATCTCTTGATAACATACTTTTCATCTCCTCTACTTATTCAAATAACACTATAATTGTCGTTACCTATAGAGGTAGTCTAAATAATCTATATAGAAAAAATAGGCTAATTATTGGATTAAACAACTTTTTCACAGAAAAGTTGGCAAGGCTTAATAGTTTCTTGCGCCGTGTACATCTAAATTGTACGTGACTTGGCATGGTTGATGTTTGGCTTCCATACGGAAAAACCGATGTTTGCGTTCGAATCCCAGCCCGAAACCTTTTAGGAACAATCGAACCCAAAGACAAACAGGGAGCACCTGACGCAAAGGCAGAGATCGAGCGGGCACTAAGGGAGCCAATTGGCACCAAACGCCTCTCCGAAATCGCCAAGCCTGAAAGTAAAGTCGCAGTCGTAGTCGATGACGCTACACGAGATGCACCAAGCGAAGTTATGCTTTTGCCAGTACTTGCTGAACTTAACTTGGCAGGTGTAAAAGATGAGAACATCACGGTGATTTTTGGCTGTGGAACACATCGCGCCGTTAAACCGGAGGAAGCCACAGAACTTCTCGGAGCAGAAGCACTAAAGCGAGTCAAAACCATCAGCCACTGCTGTTCAGATACTGATTTGGTTTACATAGGCACCACAAAGACTCACGGTAACAAAATACATGTGAATCGCGTGTTAGCTGAAGCCGACGTGAAAGTTCTCCTCGGCGACGTTAACTTCCATTATTACGCTGGTTACGGCGGAGGCAGAAAAAGCGTTTTGCCAGCCGTGTGTGGAGCAGAAACAATACAGCATAATCACGCCCTACTACTCAGTGCCAGCGCACGAACAGGTAACTTGGAAGCCAACCCAGTCCATATAGACATGACTGAGGCTGCTCGGCTAGCCAAGGTGGACTTCATTGTTAACATTGTTGAAAACAAGAAGGGCGAAATAGTCACAGCCTTCGCTGGCGACCTAGAAGCAGCATTCATGGAAGGGGTCAAACTAGTTGATGAGATGTATCGGGTGACGATTGACCGCCGAGCTGACATAATCGTCGTAAGCGCAGGCGGGCACCCAGCCGACATGAACCTCTATCAAGCATACAAAGGACTAGATAACGCCTTAGACGCAGTAAAACGCGGCGGAGTAATAATCCTAGTCGCTGAATGCCTCGACGGCCATGGACATCAAGTCTTCTACGAGTGGATGACACGCTTAGGCGACATCAAAAACGTCGAGCGAGAAATAAAACGCAACTTCGTTATGGGCGGACATAAAGCCTACTACCTCTTAAAAGCTCTCCAAAACCATCAAATAATCCTTGTCTCTTCGATGCCGGATTTCTATGCAACCAGCATCTTTAAGCTAAAAACCGCAAGAGCAGTAAACGACGCATTAAACGAAGCCCTCAAGTTGGCTGGTTCAGCATCAAGAGTATGGGCTATGCCACAAGGAAACCATACATTGCCCATTTTCAAAGCACCAGAAGAAAACCAAGCCTAAACCAGCTCAGTGACTTTCATAGGCATATGATGCACTTTTAAAGCGTAAACTTTAAGTCTCAACACGGAAATCCTCTTAAGGCAAGGCGAAACAATGCAAGATACCTTCAAGCTACGCAAATTTGGCCCCGACGATCTTCAAAACGTCATGCAAATTAACCGCGTCTGCCTACCTGAAAACTACACTGACTTCTTCTTTGTAGACCTTCACCAGAGATTCCCAGAGACATTTATAGTTGCAGAAAACGATGGAAAAATCACGGGCTATATCATGTGCCGCATAGAGGTAGGATTATCGAATTTTGGCTTCGGGGGTTTGGTACGCAAAGGGCACGTTGTTTCTATTGCTGTACTGCCTCAAGGTAGAAGAAGAGGCATAGCTTCATCACTAATTAACAAGGCCCTTCAGGGCATGGGATACTATAAAGCAAAACAGGGATTTCTAGAAGTCCGAGTAACTAATGATGCAGCGATTACTCTGTATAAGAAATTGGGTTTTGAGATTACAAGAACAATTAACGGGTACTATT
>JAXDAO010000234.1:0-3438 GCA_034679745.1 Bathyarchaeia archaeon | reverse complement strand
GGATGTAAGTCTCCCCATTTTCTCGTATATTGCTAGTTCAGTTTATTTATTTGTAAATTAAACTCTATTTCGGTACATTAATCTTGAAACAAGAAGTTGCTCTGCGAGAAATCATCACCACACTTCTTTGTATGCAAACACCTACGCATGAGGATGTAAACCGCCTAAAAATCAAAACCGCAGCCAAATACCACCTCGAAGCAGTACCATCAAACGCTGACTTAATCGAAGTTTTAACACCACAAGAAGAAAAACAGCTCCTGCCTATCCTCAAACGTAAGGCAACTCGAACTATAAGCGGTGTAACAGTTATCGCTACCATGACCAAACCCTACCCATGCCCACAACCTGAACCCTGCGCCTACTGTCCTGGGGGACCAACTCAAGGTAGTCCTCAAAGCTACACAGGATACGAACCCGCAGCACTGCGTGGAACCCAAAACAGTTTCGACCCATACGAGCAGGTTCAAAGCCGCATACGCCAACTCACCGCAATAGGGCACAAAGTCGATAAAGTCGAATTAATCGTTATGGGAGGAACATTCCCTGCCACCCCCATGGAGTACCAAACATGGTTTATCCAGCGTTGTTTAGATGGAGTTACCCAGAAAGAATCAGTCAACCTTGAAGATGCAAAGGCAAACGCCGAAGTTAGCAAAATCCGCAACGTCGGAATAACAGTCGAAACGCGTCCTGATTGGGCAAAACAGCTCCATGTCGATACAATGCTTGGGATGGGTGTGACACGTGTTGAGCTTGGTGTACAGAATCCTGATGACGAAATTTACCGCTTAGTAGGTAGAACCCATACCGTTGTAGATGTTGTTGAGGCAACACGTATCTCCAAAGATTCAGGTCTGAAGATTGTTTATCACATGATGCCAGGGATTCCTGGTTCCAGCCCACAAAAAGACCTCGCAGCATTTAAGCGAATTTTTACTGACTCACACTTCAAACCTGATATGATAAAAATTTACCCCTGCCTAGCCGTAGCTGGTACGAAAGCCTACGAATGGTACCAGCAAGGCACCTACAAACCCTACACCACCGAAGAAGCCGCAAACCTAATCGCAGAAATCAAAAAAACTATCCCGCCATGGGTTCGAGTAATGCGTGTGCAACGAGACATACCAGCAAGACTCATCTTGGCTGGAGTAAAGAAGAGTGACATACGCGAGTTTGTCCAGAAAAAACTCAAAGAGCAGGGTAACCAATGCCAATGTATTCGTTGCCGAGAAGTTGGGCACCGGTTAGCAGTTGACCACGTGAAGCCTGATTTGGATAAAGTAAAGATTTTAACGCGGCGTTACGAGGCCTCAGAAGGTCAAGAACTTTTTATTTCAGCCGAAGACCCAGAAAACAACGTTTTGTTGGGCTATCTGCGTATGCGCGCTCCATCCGCTAAAGCTCATCGACCCGAAATCACAGTTGCCCCCTCTGCAATAGTTAGGGAACTGCACATTTATGGCCAACTTGTTCCAGTAGGAAAACATTCTGATGGTGCATGGCAACACAGAGGCTTCGGCGCTGACCTGCTAAAAGAAGCTGAACGCTTGGCAAAGACTGAATTTGATTTGAAAAAGCTTTTAGTTATAAGTGCATTAGGAACAAGAAGGTACTATATGCGCTTGGGTTACGAGCGCGATGGAGTTTACGTTTCAAAGAGGCTAATGTGAAATGAGCGAGCTTGAAGGTTCAGGTTATAGGGGCAAAGTACTACTATTGCTAAAGCAAGCCGACTGTAACGTCGGTGATATCCTTAAAGTTACAAGCAAAGGCAAAACCTACGAGGGCATTTTGATCCCCCGCTTTGGTGAGGGCACAGCAATTATAATCAAAATGAAGAGCGGCTACAACATAGGCATCCGCCCCGAAGAGGATGTGAAAGTTGAGAAAATCGGCAAAGGCACCAAACCCACGTTTGCGACGCAACCGTTGCCCAAGCAAAACTCAGCCCTTCCACACGTAGTTATCATGAGTACAGGAGGAACCATTGCTAGTCGTGTAGACTACCGCACAGGAGCAGTACGTTCTGCATTATCAGCAAGTGACCTATACGGCGTTGTGCCAGAACTTTCAGATATAGCTCAAGTAGATACCGAAATCGTTTTCAGCTTATACAGTGAAAATATAACTCCAAAACATTGGACGGAGTTAGCACAAACAGTAGCCAATCGTATCAGCCAAGGCGTGGATGGTATAGTAATCGCTCATGGCACAGACACAATGGCATACACTTCTGCAGCGTTGAGTTTCGCTTTACAGAATTTGCCTGTTCCTGTCATATTGGTTGGAGCCCAAAGATCTTCTGATCGGCCAAGTAGTGATGCCGCGACAAACTTGATTGGAGCAGTTAAAGCTGCAGGTGAAGCGCCCTTCGCAGAGGTAGGCTTAGCAATGCACGAAACCGTCTCCGACAATACAATAGTTGTTCATAGAGGCACAAAGGTTCGTAAATGCCACAGCAGCCGCCGAGACACCTTCAAAACTGTCAACGGATTTCCAATCGCTAGAGTCAGAGACCTCCAAGTTACCTTGATAACGGATAATTTCCAAAAAAGAGACCCTAAACGCAAACTGGTTTTAAAACCAAATTTCAGCGACAAAGTCGCTTTAGTTAAATTCCACCCGGGGCTTGACCCGGCAGTTATTGATTTCTACGTTGATCGTGGCATAAAGGGTATCCTTTTGGAAGGTTCAGGCTTGGGGCACGTCAGTAAATACTGTTTCGATGCAATCAAACGGGCCACTGCAAAAGGTGTGGTGGTTGCGTTGGCTTCTCAATGTATCTGGGGCAGAGTGGATATGAACGTCTATGACACAGGCAGGGATTTGTTATCATTTGGTGTAGTCCCGCTTGAGGATATATTCCCAGAAACTGGACTTGTGAAGCTCATGTGGGTGCTCGGACAAACCAGTGATCCCAAAGAAGCCGTTGCCCTTCTCCAAACTAACCTCGCTGGCGAATTAACTTCGCGAACGTTTCCACAAGAAGACAAACTGCAATTTGAAGGAGGGTCAATAAAATAGCGATTGATTATGCTAAAGTTGGCTTAAAGGTCGGGTTAGAAATTCACCAGCAATTAAACGTTAACAGCAAACTGTTCTGTAGTTGCCCACCGGAACTGTTTAAGGAAGAACCAGAAATCACTTTCCTGCGACGCTTGAGACCAACACAAAGTGAGTTGGGCCAGGTTGATCCCGCAGCCTTCTTTGAATTTCAGAAGGGTGTTAAAATCCTCTACGAAGCCAATCACACCAGTAGCTGCCTTGTCGAGATGGATGAGGAACCCCCTCACCCTATCAACATGGATGCTGTTGAAGTGGTTTTAACAGCTTCATTAATGATGAACATGCAGCCAGTCGATGAAGTTCACGTTATGCGCAAAACCGTCATCGACGGCTCAAACACTACAGGCTTTCAACGCACCACAATTA
>JAXDAO010000233.1:0-3532 GCA_034679745.1 Bathyarchaeia archaeon | reverse complement strand
TTGACTATTACTCGCTTTGGATGTTTTCTGATTCCTTCGCAGTGATTTCGCATTCCTATATGGTGATGTCTCATTTTTTCAAAGTTAATTTTTTCAGAAGGTTTTTCTTTATGTTCTTCCATTCAATTCACCTCTTAAACATGATTAACATACTCAGTATGTTAAACATGAAATTAAACTTTTTGGTTTTTATTGTTACCCCCCCCAAAAACCAGCAATAAGAATAAGTAAACACCAGTTAGATTTGGGAACTGGATCTTAATCCATCACCAGTAAATTTTGACACCAATACGAGACCGTCCCCCGTCACTCGCTGCAACCGCTACTCCAACTTCCCCTCCTACTGCTACGCCTACTCCCACAGCTAGTCCGTCTCCGTCACCCACTCCAATCGCCACTCCAACTTCCACTCCAGTACCAACTCCAACAGTAACGCCCACATCTACTCCGAACCCAAACACCCTCCCAACATCAAACCCAACGCCTACACCCACAGCTACAGTCACAGGCAACCCGAATAATGCGCCGGCAACATACTTCACTTCAGAAATTGTCATCGCAATCGCCGCCATAGTAATAGCGACTATAATCGCAATAACCGGCCTAATCTTGAAAAGAAAAAAAGATTAAAATTCCAACCAACGGAGCTTAGCAGCGATAAGCTAAGCAGTACACACAATTCAGTAAAAAGGAGCTAAAGCCCTATAGTATCAGAACCGAGTATTCGGGCTTTCTAAGTGCTTGACTTAGCTGTTTTCCGATGTTTAATATAAAGTATTGAAAGAATTGTTATGGATGGAATTATAGCGATTACTATTATCATTAAAATTTGATTAGATAAGGTGGAAACTACAAAAAAAGACACTGTGGCAGTACTACTCATGTTTCCTAGATTAACGTGGAACGTAAGTTTATGAAAGCCATCTGTCAAGTCTATCAAGGTATCATTTACATTTTGAGACTCTTTGGTTCCGTTGTCCAAGCTGTACCCTTGCCAATACAATGGATAATCCTGATAATCATATGTTGAAGGATTGTCAATCTCAATTGTCAAAGGAATGCTATTCGTAAAATAGATTGTATTTTGTGGGCTTGCAATATTGATGGCTACTGGTCTGTTCAGGACTGAAAAATAGGTTTTTATAAGTTCTTGCTTGTTCTCGACAATGGTACCATTATTCATAAGGTAATTCAGTTGAGCGAAAATTGCTAGTTGATGTATACCATTCTTTAGATAGGTAACATCGATGAACTCATAGCAGTATTGGTCTTGAAATAAGTAGACTTCTGAGCAATTGTCTATTCTATAAGAAACTGATAACCCCAAAGGAACGCCCAAAATAGAAGCGTTAGAGTTGATTTTCAACGTATAAGCTAACAGCATGACGTTTGTGAAAGTAGCATTCGCCGTTGGGCTACTCATAGTCATGTTATAAGTGATAAGAGGGGCTGATGTCTTAATAACTGGAAGAGTAGACTGGCATTGCCCATTAAGAATTTCAAAAGGCATAATTAATAAAGCGATTAAGATTAAGAAGGCAAGCGCTAAAACTATACTTTTCCTTTGATTAGCCATGGTTACTCTTAGAAATGATTTCCAATAAAAGCCTAATTGTGCAGGTTTCTTGACTAGCTAAAAGAAGGGTAGTGGGCAGGCTTGATGAAGTTAGCTGTTTTTCGATGCTACTGGTTACTCTGATTCGGAATTTGAAGTAAATCTATTTAAGGCAACTTGTTTGCCTACACTCTGACGTGAAGCCTAAATCTAACGAAGAAAATGAAGTAGATGCGGTTTTTAGTGAACTCCCCAAACAGGGCTACTCCAAGAAGGCTTCTAATGCTATCTACGAATGGTATCATCGATAGCTCCGCCATGTGAATTGGATTTTAACATTTTTTAGGGCCGCCTGAGTATAACAAATAGCATAGAAGGTTTTCAATTATGGGTAAAAAAGCATCCTGCGAGAGCAAAGAGTACACAAACGGTTTCCAAATTACCAGACAACCAGACGGCATGTTTGTTGCCACAAAAGGCAAAGACACGCTCCAAGCTAAATCTGCAGCTGAACTAAACGAATTAATAAAGAATTTCAATCAACTGAAAAAGTAAAGAATAATGAGCTTTTCAGCCTTTGCTGCAAGTATACGGTTAAAATTTAATCTTTTTCCCTTTCAACATCTTTATTTATTTCTACTCTTCCCTATCTGTATTCTACTCCTCTTCTCACAAAATAAAACTCACATTTCAGACTATTACCAAAGCTTAAGTATTGATCAAACACAAATGTTGATTAGGCAAAGCAAATTTCTTTGGGGAAATAAAATGGCAAATTTAGTCTTAGTTCATGGATCATTCTGTGGAGGCTGGTATTGGAGTTTTGTTGCACCTAAACTAAGAAAGTTAGGGCACGATGTCTACACGCCGACTCTAACAGGACTTGGAGACAAAGCCCATCTTAAATGCAAAGTAGATTTAAACACGCATATTCAAGACATCACTAATCTACTATTTTATTATGATCTCTCAAAAGTAACGCTGGTTGGCCACAGTTATGCAGGTATGGTAATCACTGGTGTTGCAGCAAAGATGCCTGAACGAATCTCGAAATTAATCTACTTGGATGCATACGTTCCTTCGGATGGCCAAAGCGAAATAGACCTTTGGCCTCAAGAATTATCTGAAACTTCAATGTTCAAACGCCCCTCTCAAGAAAATCAATCAAGACAACCTCCGTCACCATCTGAATTTGGGATTAATGATCCAAAGATAGCTCAATGGATTTCTGCACGATTAACTCCCCAACCAATGAGCACGTACACTCAAGCACCTCCACCCAGCAACACCGCAAGCAGAGCAATTCCGCGGGCCTTTATTCGATGTACAATTGGACCTGCGGTAGAAATTATGGCGCCTTTTGTAGCTAAGGCAAAAGCTGAAGGTTGGGAAATAAAAGAAATAGCTTCTGAGCATGATCCTATGATTACACATCCAATTGAATTAACTAAAATCCTAAACGACCTAATTGCTAACTAAATGAAAAACGTAGTTGAGCACACGAAGACAGCCAGATACAGAAAAATTTTATGCCAATAACTCCTGGAATTAAAAAGAGAAGGTATAGGAATAGCTGTGGCTTCTCAAAATCCATAAGTCACTAAAAGCTCCAACTGATTGTGAAGAGAAAAAGCTAGTAGCAACATGAACGAAAGAATAGCAAATGAAAAAGTAAAAAACTTGTTCACGTTCATCACCATCAAATTAGGTCAAATCACCGTAACCGGGAACATATACGCTGTTTGTTCCCCAGGCTTGGCCGGAATCTGCCCAAACATATACGACTAGTGCTCTGACACTGCCTGGGTATGTCTTATCTAAGTAGATGATTGTTGTCCAGCAGGGATAGAGGTAAGTCGAATTTCGGATTGCTGGAGCCAAATATGTGTTAGTGCCGTTAACTCCGAAGTTGCTAATCCAAATGTCCTCAGTCATCTTGTATGAATAGTTCTTTATGGTGTCCAAAGCTATGTCTGT
>JAXDAO010000232.1:0-4150 GCA_034679745.1 Bathyarchaeia archaeon | reverse complement strand
CAAACGTTAGTCCTTATTCTTCACTAGGCGAGAACTATCAGTACGCAAACGGCACAACATACCTATGGACATACGGCGGAGACGTCTACGCAATCAAACAATCAAACGGAGCAATCCTCTGGGAATACCACACACCGCCAGCAGGCTATGAATCACCTTACGGTGCAAACTCCTTGTGGACTTTCACTGTAGGAACCATTGCTGATGGCAAATTGTTTGTTCCAGAAGGGCATATGTACAGTCCACCCCTATTCCATCAAGCACATCAATTAGCAATCAACATCACCACCGGCGAGTTAGTCTGGCAAATTGAAGCTTTCGATGTCACCAGCGCACCCGCAGTTTCAGACGGCGTTATGGTAACCCTAAACGCATATGATAACCAAATCTATGCTTGGGGTAAAAGCGCCACAAAGCTTTCTGTGAATGCACCTGCAGTTGGCGTAACAACCCAAACACCCATAGTCGTCAGCGGCTCAATCTATGATCTCGCATCCGGCTCTAACCAAGAAGCAGTTGCTGCAAGATTCCCACACGGGCTCCCAGTAGTCTCAGACGACACAATGACTCCGTTTATGGAGTACGTTTACATGCAACAAGAGAAACCAACCGACACCAAAGGTGTCCCAATAGCACTAAACGTTGTGGACGCTAATGGCAACTACCGAAACATAGGCACTACTGTTAGCGATGCAACCGGCAAATTCGCCTTCACCTGGACACCAGACATTGAAGGTGACTACGCTGTTATTGCATCATTCGCAGGCTCAGAATCCTACTATGGATCAAGTGACGAAGCATTCTTCACAGCAGCAGCACCACCAGCTACGCCAGCACCTACACCTGTAGAAGCAGCCCCGCAAACTGACATGTACATCGTCGGCATCGGAGTTGCAATAATCGCTGCAATAGCAATAGTGGGCCTTGTGCTCGCTATGATGATCAAAAGACGATCATCCTACATAACAAAATAAACCCCCTCCCCATCCTTTTTTTGTTTCGTGTTAGAGTGTCCCGTGCGCTTTTTGCAAAATTGCTAATCTTAGGCGAGTTATTCGCTTACGGTTTGGCTAGGTTTTTCGTTTTTATGGGACTGTATCACTGTGTAGACATACATTACAAACAGCAGGACAGCCACTGTGATGATTGTAAAAGTCGAGCTTCGATACGGATAGTCTGCTGTTTCCGCTGGGAGATCAGTTGATGGGGTATAGGAGTAAGTCCAGAAGCTTAGCAGGATTGAAAAAAATAGACCTAAAAAAAGTGCGTATTTAATAAATCCCCATATGTGCATTCGCTTGCCCCTTTAGTAATAACTTTATTTGTTAAAACAAATAAAAAAGGATATAGGTTGTTGATTTATTTTTTTAGAAGTATTTCTTAGTTGCGAAGGCCGCGATTGTTGGACCAATAACAATGGCAACAGCGATGATTGCAGCACCTCTAGCGACGTCTCCGGTTATTCCGAACACGCTTATTCCCCAGTTTGCAATGCCTAAAGCTAATGCGCTGAACACTAGAGCGATTACAAGTCCAATGAAGCTTATTATAAGCTCTTTTATTACATGTCCTGCTTTTTCTGCCATTTTAAGCCACGTTAGTCTTTTTCAGAATTAGTTGTATATATATTTTACATTCCAGCGTCAATTTGATACTCCAATTTCTGTAATATTACGATTCTGGAATTTTCATTTAAATAAGTTGCCGCAAATCTCCTCATCATGCAACCCCTCCAGAAATCTAACACGCCCCTAACACCTGGGGCCGTTCAACTGGTGATAACCGCTTTGAACGAGGAAGAGGGCATAGGGTTAACAATTGCTGAAATGAAAGATTATCTGGGGGATGTGTCGACCTTAGTTGTCGATGGCAAAAGCGTCGACAAAACTGCCCAATTAGCAAAAAACATGGGCGCACAAGTGATCTATCAAGACGGCAAAGGCAAAGGAGACGCGTTTGCCAAAGCCTTGAGGCACTTGGATGCAACTACTAAATACATCATTCTAACAGATGCTGACTACACTTACCCAGCTGAGTTTGTCCCAGATATGATAAAGATCATAGATGAGAATCCTCAAATTGGAATGGTGTGCGGCAACCGATTCAATGGTCACGTTGATAAAAAAGCGCTCTATCGTATTTTTCACACAGGCAACAAGATGCTGGCCTTTGTACATAGGCTATTAAATGATGTTGAATTACAGGATCCGCTGACAGGTTTGCGGGTAATTCGCGTTAATGCTTTAGACGGTTGGGAGGTAGAGTCCAAAGGCTTTGACATAGAGGTAGAATTAAACGACTATGTCCAAAGACAAGGTTTCATTATCCGTGAGATCCTGATTGATTATCGTGAAAGAGTAGGCGAAAAGAAGCTAAAGGCAAGAGATGGCTTCTCAATACTGCGCAGAATAATAAAGAATGCGTTTTATTGATTAATGTGTTAAATTTGCAAGTAAATTTGAGTAAGTTCCTGCATCACCGCCTTAGGAGTCATAGAACGGCTAAACTGCCTTTTCTTCACTTTTTTCAAGGTTAGAGTTTGCGTTTTTTATGAAATAGCGTGATTGTTATTATTGAGGCTAAGAGAGCTCCGAGACTGATTGTTGCCGGATAAAGGTATTCAGGTGTTGGCGATGATGCAGACGTTGGTGTGGGTGTTTCGGTTAGGGTTGGAGCTGGTGTTATTGTTGGAGGCGCGGGTGTTCCTGAACTTGCTGAATGTGTCGGAGATACTTTTGGCGTAGGTGTCGACTTTGGCGTAGGATAGGGCGTTACCGTTGGTTCAGGTTCATTCTTCAAACAGTAAAACGCGGGTCTAGGAGTACCCAAAATATCTAAAGCCAAATTGTAATCTGTACCCGGTGGAAAAGGAGAATTATTTGGTGAAATGAAATCAGCCTGCCAGTAGAAAGCGGCGCAATCCTCGACCCCATAAGACCTGAAATACTCGATACTCGCTAAATACTGCGCTGTTACAGTTGTGTCATCAGCATGTGTGCCGGTGTCGCCTGTGTCGGTTCCGAACTCGCTAATCATAACTTTCTTTTCATGATCTAAAGCAAACTGCTTCACTCTAGCAAGCTCATTAACATCATCACGATAAAACCAGTTAAATGATAAGAAGTCGCAAACATCGCATATTTGCGGGTTCATCTTGAAGTAGTCTGGGCGTATTAAGGCTTCATCGAAACGTATAGAAACAGGTCTATCGGAGTAAGACTTGAAGACTTCTTTCATTTGTTTCCATAAATCGACCCATTTATTGACAAATTGATCCGCTGGAAGTGTGCTTGACCATCCTGGTTCGTTCATCATTTGCCAGCCTTCAAGGTTAGGTACATCATTAAATCCTTTTGCGATGTAGCCAAGAAAGTCGAGCCAATGCTGTTTTGCTGTATCATTTAGCAAGACGGTTTCAAAGTTCCTGTTTGTTAGCCACCAAGGCATTGTCCAGCTTTTAGAACCCATTAGCGTATGGAAGTCAATTACTACTTTTAGGTTATATTTTTCAGCGAAGCTGCATACCCGAATCAAGTCAGGAATTGCTTCAGGAGCATATGAATCTTCAGTGCGACCTATGTATGCCCAAACAGCTTCCAGAATTATGAATTTTAATCCTTGACTTTGAAACAGTGAAAAATCACGATCAAGTATATCGTCAGTTAACCGGTACTGTTCATAATGATGGTTAACTCCGTAATAGTTTATTCCGAACCGTAAATCATCTTCTGCTGATTTAGCGGATGGGGTACAAAAAAAGACGCTTAATAGTGCCAGTGCCAGAAAAACACCGAGAATTTTCCTCAAACTGCCCATCCCCCTTCGGTTAATTAGTCATTACATATTAGCTTTATTCTCGGATTCAAAAACGGATTTCTTTTCTTGCTTCTGAAGATTATATATAATTGTTAGGTTCTTATTGTGCTCGGTGCACGCTGAGGTGAAGGTGGGGGCTTGAATGAGGAACTTCTGTCTTTTTTGGGTTCGCTGCGTTGCCGGTATTTTTGGGTAGCCTATTTCTCTTTGGGTTTGTCGTTGGTTTTTTCGTTGCTCTATGTGGCGAAGTTTTTTGGTGTGTCTTTTTTTGTTCTAGTAAACCGTGGTATGGTTGAGACTCAAATTGTGGATAGCGTGTTTTCTCCTTTTTGGG
>JAXDAO010000231.1:0-4442 GCA_034679745.1 Bathyarchaeia archaeon | reverse complement strand
GGATTATGATTGGCCTTCAGATACAAACTGAGTCTCCTGAAGGCTAAGTTCTTACACGATCACTACTTTTACCATCAAACTACCTTCTGGTGTTCAAGCATTTTCTAACCCTTTATGTGCGATACGTTTTATAATGTCTTTAAAGAAATCCGTTAGTTAATTTCAGAGGGGGAATAGCGATGAGTGCAAGATGGAGAAGGACTGTCAAAAACCGTAAATGGCTAGAAATGAAAGATTTAGCCAAACGACCAAAAAAGCAGAAAACTGACTCTAACACGAGAAATAAAGCATCCAGAGCGCCAAACTTTCGCCCCCTTAAAAGCTATATAAAACGCAAATTCGAAGAACCAAAACCCTTAATCGATATATTCCAAGACAACAATAATATCACGATAATCGCTGAGATCGCAGGTTTTAATAAGGAAACCTTCAAAATAAATGTAAAAGACCAAAAAATAACGTTGTCTGCCAAATCAAAAGAACGCAGATACTATAAAAGTTTAAATTTACCGAAGGTAGTCATTCCAGACGAAACGCACACCAAATACAAGAATGGTGTGTTAGAGATTAAACTTAAAAAAGCTGAACCAACAGCAATAGGAAAAGCAGATCATCATGCCCCATAAACTAAGAAAAATCAGGAAATTCCGAGGCACCAGAACACAAGGTTACGGAAGAATCGGCCAACATCGAGATTCAGGCAGTAAAGGTAACCGTAAAGTTGGACGCCACAAACATCTGTGGAGCAAAGTTGTAACTACAGACCCCGGTTACTTCGGAAAACATGGATTTACTTCCCCGCAAAGCAAAAGTCGAGTTGAGAACACAATAAACCTCAACAAACTAGACCAACTCGCCAAAGGCGCCGAAATAAACTTGACAGAACTCGGCTACACTAAACTGCTTGGCACAGGCAAAATAACTAAAGCTCTGACAATACAAGTTCCAGCTGCATCAAAATCCGCCCAGCAGAAAGTTGAAGAAGCTGGCGGAAAACTTGTCCTCCCAGTAGAGGAAGCAGAAGCCTCCGAGGAGTAAAAAAGCTAAATGGCCGGAAGATTCCTCAGCCTCTTCAAACCAGTAGGCAGAGTTTTACTTGAAATAAAAAAGCCTGAACGCAAAGTAAGCTTTAATGAAAAAATCTTCTGGACCGCACTAGTGTTAGTAGTCTTCCTTGTCATGACTGAAATTCCCCTCTACGGCGTAGCTTCAGGAGCCGCAGACAATTTCGGATCACTAAGAGTCATCTTTGCCTCAAACCAAGGCACTCTCATGGAATTAGGCATCGGTCCAATTGTCACAGCAGGACTGATTTTACAGTTACTTGCAGGATCCTCAATCATAAAATGCGACCTATCAAATCCTGAAGACAGATCACTCTTCACTTCAGCAAGTAAAGTTTTCAGCATAGCTCTTACAGGTGTTCAAGCAGGTGCGTACATACTAAGCGGAATGTATGGAACACCATTCGGAGACCCTACCGCGGGAGGTATTGCTGGACCAACGGTTATTGCAATTTTTGTACAATTAATAGCCGCAGGCATAATTGTCATGTTATTGGATGAACTTTTACAAAAAGGATGGGGCTTAGGCAGCGGAATCAGCCTCTTCATCATGGCAGGTGTAGCCCAAACTATAATTTGGTCAATGTTCTCGCCGCCAACAGGTCTATTCTTTGGATCACTCAGCGCCTATATGGGCAATCAATTATCTTTAGGCGAATGGATTTTCGGTTCATCAAGTGGCGTTTATCCTTCACTAATCGGATTAATCGCCACCATCGTGGTATTCCTAATAGTGATTTACCTTCAAGGAATACGTGTAGAGTTACCAATGAGCTATGCAGGCTACAAGGGTTTCCGTAGCAGATACCCAATTAAACTGCTATACGTCTCTAACCTGCCAGTAATATTCGCCTCAGCACTATTCGCAAACGTATACTTCTTTAGTCAATTATTATGGACCCAACTAGGACAGCCAGAACCGGGTACTAACCTCCTGTTCCAAATCATAGGTGACTATAACGTTACTGTGAGTGGTGGACAAACAAACATTTACCCTGTAGGTGGCTTAGCGTACTTTGTCACATCACCTCGCAATCTGCAAGGAGTCATTGCTGACCCACTTAGAGCCGGTCTTTACTTAGCTATAATTGTGGCTTTCTGTGCCGTCTTCTCCTTGGTTTGGCTTGAAGTCGGTGGATTAGGACCTAAAAAAGTTGCAAAACAACTTATGGATAGCGGTATGCAAATCCCTGGATACCGTCGCAGTGAACGTCCAATTGAGCAAATCCTTCAACGCTACATTCCAGTCGTTACAGTGTTAGGCGGCATTTTCGTTGGACTCTTAGCTGGGCTCTCAGACTTCTTTGGGGCTTTCGGTACAGGAACAGGTATCTTGCTATCAGTAGGCATCATCTATCAATACTACGAATTGCTGATGCGTGAGCGGGCAGCAGAAATGTTCCCAGCATTCCGAAGAATCTTGGGTGAGTAGCCTAAGTAACTCATTTTCTTTTAAATTTAGTTCTCATTAGATTCTTTTGCTCTTAGAAGTGAAAATAGTTATTAACAAGAAACATGTACGCATAGTCCACAGAGCTTTAGAGGAAAAACGTCGTGTCTGAAGTAATTAGTGTCACAACATTACCCATAGCTACATTTATCATAATGGGAATCGCGGCAGGTATTGCTTTCTTGAACTCTGGAGTAAACAGAATCCTGATCGGCTACTTCATCGGTTGGGAGCAGTACCGTGTCATGCAAAAAGAAATGGCTGAACACCGCGCAGAAACGATGGCTGCGGCGCGATCAGGCGACAAAAAACAGATGGAGAAACTCAAGAAAAAACAATCACAAATAAACAACATGCAGCAAAAAATGATGAAGCCACAAATGCTCCAATTCGGTATATCCTTTGTCTACCTTATAGTGTGGTTCTTGGTGTTAACCCCGACTTTTGGAAACACTCCGATGGCTTACATGCCTGGACTTGGAGAAATCAATGTTTTCTACTGGTACCCCATGGCTTCACTGTTCTTTGGTCTGCTTTCATCCCGGTTAATTGGTATAATGCCCATAGAACAATAAAATAGAATCAGGCGCTGTTAACTATGGCTGTACCCGAGAAAAATTGCCAACCTGCTTTTAAACGAGTGATCTGCATCTCAGGTTTGGCTGGGACAGGCAAAAGTACCTTAGCAAAAAAAATAGCCCAAAAGTACAGGCTTAATTATTTTTCAGGTGGCGATGCTCTAAAAGACCTCGCAAAACAGCAAGGCTACGATATATCGATTCGGGGTTGGTGGGAAAACCCTGTTGGAATAAACTTTCTAAAAGATAGGGCCAGCGACCCAAAATTTGACAAAGCAGTCGACGACAAAATGTTAGAGTACGCAGAAAAAGGTAATGTCCTCCTAGACAGTTGGACTATGCCTTGGTTGTTAAAAGGTGGATTCAAAATTTGGCTGGAAGCATCTTTCGAAAAGAGAGCTGCTAGAGTAGCGGAAAGAGATAAGATGACCTTCGATGAAGCAAAAAAAATGTTGCAGGAAAAAGAAACCCGCACAAAGGCCATATACAAAGAACTCTACGGTTTTGTATTAGGACAAGACATGGCGCCGTTTGACTTTATTTTAGATACAGATAACTTGGGTGCTGATGAAGTTTATGCGGTCCTCTGCAAGGTAATCGATAACGTTGTCCTTTCTACTGCTAAAGTCTAATTTCTGAAAAAGAACTTTGTTCTATAATTCAGTTTCATATATTTTAAAACTAAAACTCAACAAATAAGCTCCTTCTCAACGATTTAGGGAGCAGGATACAGTGGGGGCAGCTTCAAAACTAACGGCTCTTCTTTCTATACAACTAACGCCGCTATGTGTATTGGCTACTTATTTCTTGATCGATTTACAATCTACGGTAGTGCTTCTCGCCTTTAATGCGCTTTTCATCACACTTCTATTTCAATTAAAAGGTAACTTGCCTGTAAAATTGAGCTTGTTAACTGCAGGCAATGTAATAGGCATGATTTGGAACTATTGTTTCCATCAGCTTATAGTCTATGCAACTGATTCATTAATGGTATCCAATACCGCGTTAAGTATTTTCTATACAGTTGCCTATCCTTTCCTAAACTGCCTTTGGGTTGTTTCTTTCTGGTCACTCAGCCTTGCAGCCCTCCTTAATTATACTAACTTTGCTAGGAAGCTTCAAATTGATAATTGAAGTTCTAGAAATTTTGTTCACACTTACGATTATTCTTATGGTAGCCTACATAGTGAGAAACTTCATTTTCACTGTAACAGTTCTTAAAGCTTCGAAAAAGCCCGTTAATACTTTATCTCAAGCTTGGTTCGAGCCTTCAGTTACGGTTTTAATCCCAGCCAAAAATGAAGACAAAGTCATCGGTCGCCTGCTTCAACGAATGACTGAATTAACTTA
>JAXDAO010000230.1:0-14032 GCA_034679745.1 Bathyarchaeia archaeon | reverse complement strand
TAGAGCCCTCAGGAATCTGAGTTAAACCCCTATCAATAATCAATGCATGAGGTAAGCCCAAGTCTTCGGCAGCTTCCTCTAATTCGCATAACTCTTTTTCGGTCTGAACTTTAACTGCGACTTTCTTTTGTCCTTCATACATCCATGCATCCCACCACTTTTTATGATGTACAAAAGCGTCTTGAGCTGCAGAAATCGCTGCGTGACCTGCCTGTGCGGCGATTTTGCCTTTGCCCATTTGCAGGTCAGTGCGGAAGACGAGGACTTGCTTGTATTCGAATTCTGATGACATTTGCGTTTCCCGCCTCTAGGTTATCGCTCGAGATTTTAAGCGTTTGCAAAAAGATAGAGCAACCCAAAGTAACCCAGAGCTGCAAACATCGAAGGTTTTCTCATGGCAGTTACTAACATTTTTCCTTGAAAATCAATCTCGGTAACGTCAGTTAATGCTTTATCGACACCTAACTTGCGACAGATCCGCAGCATCTCGTCTAGCTGTTCATCAGAGAGAGAATTCAAGAATTTTCTAATTCGCAACATAACTTTGATGTCAAAGTTCAGCAGGTCATTGCACCGTTTCTGGTATTCTCGAAGTGTATTAGATGAAACGTCTTCAACCTTGAGGGCTTGGCTTGCGACTTCCGCAGCTTCACTGGCACATTTTAATCCGAAGATGACACCGCCGCCGGTCGTGGGCTTAACCTGTGAAGCACAATCGCCCACAGCCAGAAAACCATCCGCATAAGCCCTACTGATTGGTCCGCCTAAAGTGATAGCGTGATAACCAATCTTTGTTATCTTTGCTCTTGCTAGCTGTTTCTTGGCTATTGGATGCTTAGTCATGAGGCTTTTGAGGTATTCCCTGGGGTTGCCTGTGTTGGTTGCTAAGCCGAGTTTAGCAGTGCCGTCTAACCTTGGGATTAACCAGCCGTAGAAGCCTGGCGCGTAGGATTTGCCGAAGTACACCTCAACCGCATCTTGCTCAATGTCTTGTACGTTGTCGATTTCGGTTTCTACTGCGTAAACTAAGCCGCTGGGTTTAAGTGCGGTTAAACCTGCTTGTCGAAGTATCCTTGAGGATATGCCTTCTGCATCAAAAACGATGCTTGAGCGGACTACATCTTCTTTGCCATTAGCGTGCTTGATGTCTATTCCCTTGACGCAACCTTTCTTGATTCGAAGCGATTGAACCCGCGAATTCAAAAGAAACTGAGCCCCAGCCGCCTTTGCCTGATTCGCCAAGTATTGGTCAAATCTTGCCCTGTCAATAACAGTTGTCACTGGGCAGGACAAATTAATTGTGAACTGGGTGCCTTGCGGCGAGTAAAAGTTAGCTGTGGAAAAATTGTTTTCAACAATTCCTTTTGGCAGCGGATAGAGACCCATGTTTTTGAGGCTACGTATGCTTATGTGGCCAGCACAGTGTGACGGAAAACCGATCTCTGAGTGTTCCTCAAAAACTGAGGCTTTGACACCGTTTTTTGAGAGGTTCAGAGCCAAATAAGATCCGACTGGTCCGCCTCCAACAATAACAGCATCGGTTAACTCAGGTTTTAGGTGTGTCATCAATATGCTACTGTATTTGGTTATTAATATAAGGGGAGGGGTCTACTTCGAAGGTACCTTCTAGTTCTCGTGATAATGTAATTAGGAAATTAGAATTAGTTTCATTGATGAACAGAGAAGAAAACGAAATCAAAATAGGCGCTATGGGGAAATAAACCCTTTCGTAGAGCTTTAGCTAAAGAACCTTCTTGGGTCTGTGTCTATGTCTACGATCGAGGGTTTTGTGGATGCGAGTGCTTTTTCTACTGCTGCTTCTAGGTCTTTTGGTTCGGTTACTTTGATGCCTAGTCCTCCTGAGTGCTCAGCAAAATCGGCGAAGCTGTAATCATGCAATTCGGTTTGCCAGCCTTCGTAGCCCTCGACTTTTTGCTCTTGCATAATCATCCCTAGGTGTTTGTTGTTCATAACAAAGACTTTGACTGGCAAATTGTACTTTAGTGCAGTTAAGAAGTCGCCTAGAACCATTGTTAATCCTCCGTCGCCTGTTAAGCAGACGATTTGGCGTTCGGGGTAAGCTAACGCAGCTGCTAAGGATCCAGGTAAACCGAAGCCCATTGTTGCTAAGGTGCCGCTCATTACCATCTTTTGTGTTTTTTTCATTTGGAAGTTGCGACCAAACCACCAGCAATTCTCTCCAACGTCTAGCGAGATTACGGCGGTGTCTGCTATTTTTTCGTTCAAGACTTTGATGATGTATTGAGGTCGGATGGGTTTTAGGTTTGGATCTGCTTCTTTTTCGAGTAGATTTCGCCATCTCTGCTTGAGTCGCGTTATTTCGTCAACGTATCGCGCGTTTTCTTTTTGGCCTACTTTTTCTGTCAGTTTGGGAACCAAAACTGCACTGTTGCCTAGTAATCCAACTTCAACAGGATACCGCCTAGCGATCATCAATGGATTGATGTCGATTTGCACTGTGCGTTTCTTGGGAATCTGTGACAGATCCGAAAAAGATGAGCCAATCGCTATTAGCAGGTCTGTTTTGTCCATAAGTTCTCCCGCCGCTGTTGAGCCGAGACCACCGTGGCAACCAACATATAGTGGTTCGCTGTCGTCGACGACTCCTTTGGCGCGGAAAGTCGTAATAATTGGTGCAGAAATTTTGGAGGCTAACTTTAACAGTTTTGTTCCTTGACCTCTTGCACCGAACCCGACCAAAATTACTGGCCGCTGTGCCTGATCAATTACATTTGCAGCTTTTTCGATTAACCAATCCTCTTGTCCGTAAGCCATGTTTGGCATTCTGCCCTCAAACTGCATAATCTCAGCTTCGTAGGGAAGCTTCTGCACATCGTTTGGAACACCGATGTGAGCTACGCCCTGATCGAGAAGAGCATGCTTAATAGCCAAAGTAGCTAACATAGTGGTTTGATCCTCTGTCATCAGGGTTTTGTTGTAGACGCTTAGCGGTTCAAAGAATGCATGCTGGTCGATTTCTTGGATTGCCCCTCTGCCGATCATTTTTCGATGCACCATACCAGTTAGCGCTAAAACAGGGGAGTGATCGAGCTGTGCATCATAGAGGCCAGTGACAAGGTTTGTTGCCCCCGGTCCCGAGATTCCAAGGCAAGCGGATATGTGGCCGGTGAGTTTGCCGTACGCGGATGCCATGAACGCCGCGGTTTCTTCGTGGCGCACTTGGATGTATTGGACTTTGCCGTTAGTCTTGCGTATAGCGTCAACGATGCCTAATGTTGAAGTGCCGGGGATGCCGAAAACGTATTTGACGCCCCAAGCTGAAACTTGTTCGATAAGCACATCGGAGACTGTGTGCTCAGCTTTCTTTTCTTCTTTAGCAGCTGCTTTCTCAGCCAACATCACAAATGCAGATGCAGGTACGCCACATATGGGGCAAACCCACTCTTTAGGTAAATCTGAAAATTTGACTTTCTCTTTATCTTCATCGTAAACGTAATTGCAAACGGTACACCTGTATTTAGCCATAAACAACCCTCAGAAACAACAAAACTAAGACGAATCTGAAATATCAGCTTTTGGATTGTTTAGTTCCCCACTTGAATAAATCGAACAATTCATAAACCGCATCAACCCAATCTATCTCCAGTGGAAGGTTATTTGTCATGGAGAATTGGGATGTCATAATCGTTGGTGCAGGCTCAGCAGGGTGCGCCGCAGCTATTTACGCTGTTAGAAGCGGATTAAAAACCTTGGTTTTGGATGAAAAATTCGCGGGGGGCACAATAGCCGACGCGCCAGTAATCGCAAATTATCCGGGTTTTGCTTCCATCAGCGGAGGCGAGTTGGCACAGAAAATAGCTGACCACGCAAGATCTCTCGGGGCAACCATCCATGACGTCGAAGCTGTAACCGCCCTAACGATAACAGGAGAAAACAAAACCGTGACTACTACAGGTGTAACTTACAGCGCTAAAGCAGTGATAATTGCTACTGGTTCACACTATAAAGAGGCAGGTACAAAGGGTGAAAAAGAATTCCGCGGCAGGGGTGTAAGCTACTGTGGAGTATGTGACGGCCCATTCTTTAGAGGCAAAAAAGTCTTAGTAGTCGGCGGAGGAAACTCGGCATGCACAACCACACTCTACCTCTCAGGGTTAGCCAAAGAAGTTGTTGTCGTGCATAGGCGGCAAATGTTTAGAGCGGAACAATCACTTGTGAACGACATAGCCACCAAGCCAAATGTGAAGGTTATGTGGAACACGGAAGTTCAAGAAATCAAAGGCGACAAACAAGTCAAATCCGTGACCTTAATCGACAATTCATCGGGGCAAACAAGTGAGCTAGCCGTTGATGCAGTGTTTGTGCAGGTTGGCGAAGCTCCAAACAGTCAACTTGCAGTGGCTGGTGGTGTTCAAACTGATGAGTACGGCTACATCAAAATCGACCTACATCAACGCACTAACCTCGAGGGGGTTTTCGCCGCAGGAGACGTTACTAATCATCCCGTAAAGCAGGTTGGAACTGCTGTCGGGCAGGGAATCACTGCCGCGCTTGAAGCGTATGCCTATGTCCGGCGTCCATATTACAAAAAAATATGACGCTCTTCTCACATTTTCTTAGAACATTAAGTCCCCTTACAAGCAACATTTTGTAAAGTAGACTGCTGCCTGTTGTTGACTGAAAACTAAACAAATAATAAGTTTGTTAATGTTGAATTATATAGGGGATTTCCATAATTTTCAGAGGAAGGATTATATCATTCTAAAACCTTTTTCGCTCTTCAGCTAGCACGACAAAGTATCAAATTAACTAGACAAACATACAAGAGGTTATCAAAATGAGTGAGAAATGTCTCGCTGTAGTTGAGGTTAATCAAGACCTATGTAGCCGATGTTACGTCTGCAAATCTGTCTGCCCATATGAAGCTATAAAAAGCGACGAAACGGGCAAAGTGGAAGTAAACATCCAGGATTGCCAAGTATGCGGCATCTGCTACAGTGCTTGCCCATCTTCAGCCATAAAAATGCAGTATTACACTTACGATAACTTATCAGAATACCTAAAGCAGGCACAGGCAAAATCGCCTAAAGCTGAAACCCTTGTTTTGATGTGCCGTGGAAACTCGCCAAACACAGGCGAAGTTAAAGACATCCTGGCAGAGCAGGGCTTAGTGGTTGATGACTGCATTACACTACGATTGCCCTGTGCAGGTAGAGTTCCCACAGACTTCATTTTTGAAGCCCTCAACTTGGGAATCAAAAACATAGTTTCCATACAGTGTGAAGATCCGTTCTGTCGATACAAAGAGGGCACAAAAGTTAACACACGCAGACTCGTCTTGGCTCGAAACGTTCTCAAACAGTTAGGATATGACGAAAACGCTGTTAGAGTAATCAAGTTCTCCCGTAAAGCTGTCTATGATGTATTGGAATGTGTGGGCTGCGACAAATGCATCTTCATCTGCCCATACAAAGCTTTAGAATTTGAGTCGTTTGCTACCCCCAAAGTGATTGAGGAGAAATGCGTCGGCTGCGGTGCTTGCCAACTGGTTTGTCCACACCACGCAATACAAGTTAAAGGATTCGAATTCGAAAATGTCCTCAAACGCTACGGAACCTCAGCAGAGCAAATCAAAGCCCAAGGCAAAGGACCAGCAGTGTTGGCTTTCATTTGCCAATGGTCAGAGTTCTCAACACTAGATAACCCCAACAAAGCTTTTGAAGTTAAAAACGTCTTAACCCTGGAAGTTCCATGCTTTAAGTCCCTTGACCCTGTCCACGTTGTCAACGCATTGAGTTGCGGTTTTGACGGAGTAATGGCTGTTGTCTGTTCCTCGAAAGACTGCAAACTCCAAGAAGGACGAGACACCGCAGAACGCAACCTAAGCGTTATCCTTGATGTACTCAAAAAGAAAGGTCTACTTGAGCGATTCGAACTATACGAAGAATCACCCAGATGCGAAGGTGAGTTCCAGCAGAAACTCGACGCGTTTTATGAGAAGATCTCCAATTTACCTAAGCAGGAAGCAAAAGTGGAGGCAACAGAAAAATGTACAAGATAGTCGCAAAAACAGAGCTTGTTACAAAGATAAAGCTCTTTGAAGTGGAAGCTCCGGACATCGCTGCTAAAGCACACCCAGGACAGTTCCTAATAGTTATACACGGCAAAACAGGTGAACGTATACCCTTAACCATCTGCGGATACGATGCAAAGAAGGGCACAGTTTCGTTTGCTTTCCACGAAGTCGGGAAAACAACTAAAGATCTTGGCAAATTAGAACAAGGCACAGAAATTGACAACGTCACAGGTCCACTTGGCAATCCTTCTGAAATCAAAAAGTTCGGTAAAGTACTCTGCGTCGGCGGCAGTGTAATGATTGCGCCGTTGCTTTTGCAGTCTAAAGCTATGAAAGAAGCAGGTAATCACGTAACCACAGTTATCGGTGCCCGCTCGGAACCTTTTATCATGATGGAAGAAGAAGCCAAACGCTACAGCGACAAAATCTACATCTCAACCGACGATGGCTCCAAAGGTTATCATGGCTTAGATTTTCTTAAAGAACTCTGCGAAAAAGAAAAGTTTGATCGTTGCGTCGTTATGGGTCCAGTTATCCTAATGAAAGACGTCAGCGCCATCACCAAACCCTACAACATCCCAACGGTCGTTACTTTAACGCCTATTATGATTGACGGTATGGGCATGTGCGGAGTGTGCCGTGTTACCGTCGGCGGCAAAATGATGTTCGGCTGCGTTGACGGCGCCGAGTTTGATGGCCATTTGGTTGATTTTGACGAATTAATTCTGCGTCAACGCACGATGCTTCCTGAAGAGAGGCTAAGCAGCGTTTTAGCAGATATGCATGGAGGTTGCAAGTGTGGCAGAAACAAAGCCTAAACCTAAGTTTAACAAGAAAGCCATAGAGATGGCTAAGCAAGAGCCAAATGTTCGCAACAAGAACTTTAGTGAAGTCGCTCTAGGTTATACTGAAGCCGAAGCTCAAGAAGAAGCAAACCGATGCATACAATGCCCAAACCCACTGTGCAGAACAGGCTGCCCTGTAGAGGTTCCGATTCCACAATTTATCAAAGCCATCAGAGAAAAGAAGTATGCTGAAGGTATCCAAATAATCAAAACTAAAAACGCCTTGCCAGCGGTTTGTGGGCGTGTCTGCCCCCAAGAAGTGCAGTGTCAGGCAAAATGCGTTGTTGGAAGAATGGGTGAACCAGTCAGCATTGGACGCTTAGAGCGCTTTCTAGCTGATTGGGAACGCGACAACGGGTATCAACTTCCTCCTAAAGCAGCACCCACAGGCAAAAAAGTTGCAGTCGTTGGTGCAGGTCCAGCGGGATTGACAGTTGCAGCAGACCTCGTTAAACTCGGGCATGAAATCACGATGTTTGAAGCGCTACACGTCGGTGGAGGAGTACTCTCGTATGGCATCCCCGAGTTTCGTCTCCCTAAAGTGATAGTGAATAACGAAGTTAACTATGTGCAGAAGCTTGGCGTTGACCTCCGATTGGGTAACTTGATCGGCAGGATCCACACTATCCCTGAACTCATGAAAGAGGGTGGCTACGACGCAGTCTTCATCGGATCTGGCGCGGGTTTACCACAATTCACAGGGTCACCGGGAGAGAACCTCGGCGGCATCTATAGCGCAAACGAATTCCTTATCCGCGTTAACCTGATGAAAGCCTTCCAGTTCCCAGAATACGACACACCCATCCGCATCGGCAAACACGTAGTTGTCATCGGCGGCGGCAACGTAGCCATGGACTGCGCAAGAAGCAGCATGCGGCTAGGTGCATCAGTCTGCCTACTCTACAGGCGCGGACGAGAAGAGTTACCAGCCCGACATGAAGAAATCGAAAACGCTGAAGAAGAAGGCTTAATCTGCAAGTTTCTAGCAGCACCAGTAGAATTCTATGGCGACAGCAAAGGCTGGGTTAAAGCCATGAAATGCATTGCCATGGAACTAACCGAACCGGATGCAAGAGGCAGAAGAGGAGTCAAACCAATCCCAGGCTCAGAATTCACAATGGATGTCGACACGGTCATCATAGCCATCGGACAAACCCCAAACCCTATCATCCAGCGCACAACAGACGGCTTGCAAAGTGACCCTAAGCATGGAACTATCACAGTCAATGGAGAGGGCAAAACCAGTTTAGACGGAGTCTACGCGGGCGGAGACGTAGCAACAGGAGCAGCAACAGTAATCAGCGCAATGGGAGCAGGCAAACGTGCAGCCAGAGCAATGCACGAATACTTAACAACCAAAAAATAATCCTCCTAAACGCCTTACTTATTTTAGGGGCGTCAATTCTTTTTTACGGGCTCTTTAACAAACGCTATCCAGACCACAGCACCAAGAACACCTAAACTCCCTAACACAACACCCACCGCCTGATAGCCATACACATTTAGCGTTAATCCAGCAATGAGAGACGCAAGAAGCATTCCAACGTTCATAAATGCCGTGTTAAGCGACATCATCGTGCTCCTAAATTTCGGAAGTTGTTCGATAATCAAAGCTCCGCCTGCCGTGAAAGTCATAGACGAGAACCAGAATCGAACAATGTTTAGAGCTGCCGAAGACTCAACGTTTGGCATAAAAGTGAAAAACAGAGTAAGCAACCCGGCAACTATAAGGGTGATCGTACCTAAGCGTTTTCGTCCGACTCTATTTACAAGTAATCCTGCAACTGCACCGCCTACCGCACCGAGGAGGTTTCCCACTAAGATAAACAGTGAACCCCATGAAATTGTCATACCAAACTGTTCCCTAAAGAAGGAAACCGAATAATACCCAATAGCGCTCTCACAGAACATAAGAACTGTGACGAGTAACGCAGCAACTGTCGCTGTACTAGTAAATGCTTGTTTGTAACCTGTGAAAAATGGTTCGCTTTTAGTTGGATTGTAAAGTTGTTGTCTGTTTGGAACAACAATAGCTGATAGTGCAAGACTGACCAGAGTAAATGGTAAAGAAAGAAGAATCATCACAGAACGCCAGTCGCCGAAACTCGCTATTAAACCAACCATGGGTGCACCCACCACAAAGGCTAACGCAACAGACGCGACAGTGACTCCGATCGCTCTACCTCTTTTTTCAAGTGGATAAACTTCACCGATGATTGAGTATGCCATAGCTGTGACAATTGCTATTCCTCCACCTACACCGATGTTGGAGATCATGAGCACAAAAAAATTCGGCGCAAAATAGAATCCTAAAGCAGCTACACTTGTAAAGACCAGCCCGATTAACAAGAATAACTTATGATTGAATCTAACACTCAAAATAGCCATCAACAATCCAAAGAAAACGCCAGATATTGAGCCAACTGAAGCCATCATGCTTGCTGTGCCGACTTGAACCTCAAAAGTCTGGGCGATATCAATTAAGAGAAGCTGAAAAGTGACAGTGATCAGCCAAGTGGAGAGCACTGAGAGAGCCAACGAGGGGAGCAGAAGCTTGCTGTAACCTTTGGTTTGGACCATACCCTCAGCTTCGATCATTGGAATCTCTTTCTTCTTTGGGAGCAAGGTCCTATTATAAGTAGCTATTCTAAAATAGAATTAAACGTAGAAGAAGAGTTAACCGACGCACCAGCCGAACCGCTTTATATCTGCTGGCGAAAGCTTCTCATGAACCATTAGATCGCGGAGGCAAACAGGGTCAGTCTCCAAGTAGTCACCTGTACACGCATATGCTCTTCCTCTGCATCCGCCGCAGGTCTCTCGGTAATCGCAACCACCGCATTTGCCTTTGAGGGTTTGCCGCTGCCGCAGAGTGTTTAGCACTTTTGAGCCTCGCCAAATCTCGGCTAAGCTTTGCTCACGTATGTTTCCAACTTTGATGGGCAAGAAAGTGCATGGGTAGATGTCTCCGTTTGGTCGTAAGCTGAAGTACATGTTGCCTGCGTGGCAACCGATGCCGTTGTGTACCCAGAACTCTTTTATGAGTAAGTCTTTGGCTTTGGTGCCGTGGTTGCGGTGTATTTCACAGGCGATCTCTGGATAAAGAGGCATACCACCTGACATGGTAAACGTCATTTCTGTATCTTCTTGTTTGCTCTGTAGCCAACGGATGAGGTTGACGCGTTGATCCTGTGTCATCGCTTGATCCATGACGTCTCTGCCTCTGCCCACTGGAACCAAATCGTAAACTGCGACTTCATCCACGCCTAAACTGTTTAAGAATTCGATGCGCTTTGGCATTTCAGAGTAAGTGTCCTTGAGCGCCATTGTGGTAACGACGACTTCTAAATCGATTTCCAGGCATGTTTTGATCGCTAAGACTGCTTTTTTGAAGGTACCCGACAAGTTGCGCAGGGTATCGTGTTTTTCTGGAACAACGGAGTCGATTGGTATGCCGATTGCTTTGATCCCTGCCTCCTGAAGCTGGAGCGCCGTGTGTGGTGTGATTAGTAAACCATTTGAAAGCATCGCGGGTATCATGCCTAAGTCATCACAGTGCTCCGCAAGGGCTAATACGAAGTCTTTGCGTAGCAGAGGTTCGCCGCCGCTAAAGATTACTGCTTGTGTTCCTAAATTGTACATTTCATCAATCGCGTGCATTGCCTCTTTGAGGTTTAACTCGTTGGGCATAGCTTCTCTTGCGGAAACGTGGCAGTGGAGGCAGCTCAGGTTGCATGCTCGGGTTACAGCGTAAGATACAATTAGGGGTGTGTTGGATTCGCCCTTTAGTCCCTGCCCTAGGAGCTTTTGTCGTAGTAGTAGCTCGATCAGTTTTAGGGTTGTTCCCAAAAGTTTGGTACCCCTTATGGTTGGATTTTCGGTCGGATTATCCAAAGCTGTATTGCTCGGCGTAGTAGCCATGCGACTGCAAAGATAACAGCAACGGCGATTATCACAATCATCAAGTTTGGTCCAATGTCAAAGGCGTTTTCGCTTGGGTTTAAGTCAGTGATTTTTACGTTGTCAATTGTTGCTATGCTGTCGTGGCCGATGTAGTATTCGGTTCCCTCTGGTATGTTACCGATTGGGTTCTGCGTTCCCTCCAAGACTTTTACGGTTTGCTCTTTACCGTTGATGTACAGATGCAAACCTGTTCCGGTACGTGTGAACTCGACGTTTACCCATTCATTTAATAGTACAGGTTCATTAGTGACGATTTCGTTTAAGCCCCCGCTTTCCGTCATGACAAAGCCGCTTAATGCGCCCTCAGCGTATTCTTGACCATCCTCAGGTGTACCTGCTCGTAGTGCTAAGCCAAGGACGCGTATGGTATTTTGCCATGCACACTCTTGGTCTGGATGGTCACATTTCACTACTATGTTGTTGTAAGTTGCGTTCGTGTAACCAGGCCCATTTATCCACGCATCTATTGTGAAGTATTGCTTGATATCTAGGTTAGTTGATATTGGAACATACATTGGTTCATCCATTGGTGGAAAACCGACGACGAATTTTATTGGCACATAAATGGCGTTTTCTCCATTGAACTTCATTGCCTTGCCAAATTTGCCCTCAACTAGAGAGGGATAAGGATCACCTGCTAATGTGCCTGAGTTCAGACCTGTAGAGTCAGGTGTTATGGTTAGGGAACCGCTGGTTTTCACTTCATCTAGTTTCCATTCGCCAATTGTAGTTGTGATTTGGGCTTGAGCAGTTGATAAAAGAAGGGGGCTTAAGATGGTTGATGCCAGTAAGCACAGAGCTAACATTTTTAGGGGGAATTTCTTGAATGCCATCCATTTATTCACCGCATAACAACTATGAAAATGTTGAATATAGCTCTCCTAACAGAACAGCCTGTTCCGCAAGGAGAACAGCCTAACAGTGTTCATCCTCAAGATTTATGAACTCTTAAAATACAAAAAAGCCATTAAGGCAGAATTAGCCTCTCACCTTAACAACTTGAATTTTAAGGAAGGGAAATTACGTAGCAAAAAGCTTAGGCATTTTTGGTTCAGGTGGTGTGATTGTAAGCCAAGCTTTTCTTTTCACTAGAGCTAAAGAAGTTATGCCTGTTATGAACAAGCTGACTATTACAAAAGAATTGGGTAATGCCCGTGAGCTGTCAACAAAAAATGTTGATAGCAAGACAGATATGGAGCCATAGAACGCGAAGATGCCGGTTATGAATTGGGCAACGTGGAGTCCCATTTTTATTTTGCAGGCTTTGATTTTTACCCAGTTGAGGCTAGACTCGATTCTTCTTGAGACGTCAGGCAAATCGTCGAGTAATAATGCTAAACCGGCTAAAGTGAATACGCGCCCAGCGTTAACTGGTATATCATCGGAGTTAACGAAGAACATGCTAATTGGCGATACTGGAGTGAAAACAGTGACCAAGAGAGATGTTACAGCCACCACAGAGAAGCCGTAAACATAGTGGTGGAACAGGAATCGCCCCGTATGAAGTGCTCGCCCTAAAGCAGCGCCCGGAAATATGTTGATGACTCCCGCAGCAAGCGCCAACCAGAGCAGGTTCCCGTCAATGAGGAAGGGTGCATAAGGACGCCAAGGATTGGGCGTAGAGGAAGACATGTAGAAGCCATAGATGATGCCGGCAACAGTAGCTACACTGATTAGTGAGTTAAAGATTAACGCTATACTGAATGTTTTCTTTAAGATTACGTGAACGGGGGTTTCCATACTGCCGTGCCCTAACTATCGGTTCTATAATTTTATTAAGATGGTTTGCTTAACGCTCTTTTAAAATTAACGCAATTCAGGACTGAAAAAACAATGAAGTTTGAACTAAAGTATAGACCTTCATACGCAATTTTGGTCACAAATCTTGATCAGGGCGAAACAATCACCGCTGAATCAGGCGCCCTGACCTACATGACCCCTAACATAGAAGTCCATACGCGTAAACGAGAAAAAAGCCTCCTAGGCAGCTTGGGATTAAAACTCATCGGCGGACAATCATTCTGGGTTAACGATTACACAGCCGCAAACGGCTCCGGAGAAGCAGCATTTGTCGCGGCACCAGTCGGCGACATCAAACAACTCGACATAGCACCCGGCAGCGGATATATCATCCAAAAATCTGCATATATTGCATCTACATCAGGCATAGACTTAGACGTAAAATGGGAAGGCTTCACCAAAGGACTCTTCGGACAAGGCTTATTCATGATTAAAGCCACAGGCAGCGGACAAATGTTCATCAACACATTCGGCGCCATCGACACCCACACACTTCATTCAGGACAAACCTTAGTGGTAGACAACTTCCACCTCGTCGGCTTTAGCGAAAGCTGCAGCTACAAAGTTACTCGTTTAGGCGGCTTAAAAGAAACCCTACTAAGCGGAGAAGGTTTAGTCACCCAAATCACGGGCCCAGGAGAAGTACACATTCAAACCAAGAACCTGCAGGAATTCACCGAGTGGCTCTGGACACTTCTAGCACCCAAAGTACGCGCTGAGCGATCGCGTTAAAACAAACCTTTTATTTACTTTTTTTCTTTAAGCAAAGATTAAATGAAGTGACCAGTTTTGGGTAACACTGGAATCGGGATATTCGTCGGCTTTCTGATAACCATAACTCTTGGCACAATGTTTCCAGTTATCGGACATCTGTTTGGGGGTTTTCTAGGAGGTCTCGTAGCAGGACTCATCTCGGGAGGTCTCCTCCGAGGTAGCATCGCTGGGTTTCTAGCAGGAATCCCCAGTGCCATAATATTGGCAATCCTCTCATTACTCGGATTCATAGCAGTTGGCGGTGTAGGCACAGGACTCTTTGGAGCAATTGTTGGAACTATTGTAGGTTTAGTGGCTCTTTTAGTCTTATCTTTGATATTGGGAGTGATCGCAACAATAGCTTCAGTTATCGGAGGCTTAATCGGCGGAGCCATCACGAGAAAACGCTAAGCCCTTTCTTTTTATCTATCTATCATGAAAGGTTTCTCATGTGTGGTTTTCTCAGGTATTGTGTCTAGTACCATTTTTTCCTCAGGTTTTTTAGTAAGCACAATAGGCGATAATTCATTTGCCAATTCAAGCGCCGCAGTTAGTTTGCTACTTCTCTCTGCGTAGACTTCAAACAGGATGCCGTCCTTCCGCACTGTCTCAC
>JAXDAO010000229.1:0-4290 GCA_034679745.1 Bathyarchaeia archaeon | reverse complement strand
ATCGCTAGCTTTAGTTGGTGCCATTGTCGGGGTCTTTCTAGTGCGTTATCGTTCGAAGAAGACAAGAGTAAACTGGAAAATCACTTTAGCTGAAACCTTGGTGATAGTCGTAATCGCTACTATAGCTTCTCTGTTGCTGGGCGCCGCATAGATTTAACGTAAGTGTAAATGCTCAGCCATTAAACACTTATTCATTACTACAATTAATCCTGCCTGTTGTGCAGCTTTAGCTGCTGTTTCATTAACTATACCCTGTTGCATCCAAACTACGAATGGACGCCCAACCTCTTCTCTCATTTTGATGACTTGCTCAACAATTGGTGGCACATCTTCGCTTCTCCGAAAAATATCAACGATGTCTATTTTCCGCTGAAGCACTTCAGGGATCTCTAGAAGGTTTTTGTAGCTTTTTTCTCCAAACACTTCATCCACAAACGGATTAACAGGAATAATGTGGTAACCATGGTTTTTTAGATAAGCTGCGACCCTGTGACTAGGCTTACCCAGTTCTTTGGATAGACCTACTACTGCTATAACCCTGTATTTTCCCAGTATTTCTTCCACTATACTTTGACTCATTAATTCACCCTGTCATTTTGCCTCGGTTGATTTGGTTGTGTTTAGCGGCAGAAGAGGCATTTTTCTGCCCATGTTTTGGGCATTTGGGATTGGCATTTTGGGCACATTAATCCTTTTTCGCGTATAGTTGTGCAGGTTTTGCAGAAGAGTTCTAGAACATTTGATCTGTTCTCTGGTTCTTTGATTAGGGATAGAACCATTTGGTCTATAAGTGCAAGTATTTCTCTGGTATTCTCTATTGCTAAGAGATTGTCTCCTCTTCCCCTGCCAATGTAGCGGCTTACGGCTGACTGTGAAAGGCCCAGAAGATCGGCAGTCTGCTTTTCATTTAAGCCATGATTTTTTACAATGGATCGAGCCATTATTGCTTTTACAGCAGGCAGTACTGTCTTCACTCCCACTTCGCATGGTAGTATCAAGTTTACACCTTGTTTACTGTATTTTTGTGGGGTAACTTATTTAAGTATGACGCTTGTCATAGATTATGACGCGTGTCAAGGTGAGGGCTATCGACGCAAAACAGTTCGCCAACAACATTCCCCTCCCTTGCCTGGCACACGATAAAAAGGAGAACAACAAAAATGGACAACATCGCCCAATATACACAAGACGGCGATAAACGAAACCTCGCATCAATGCTAAAAACGCTCAATGCGGAATGCCGCAATTGTGCACCCACTTCACCACTTGAATGTATAAACAACTGTCAAGCTTACAAATTAAAAAACGAGCTCCGAAAGCTCCGGCAAGCCATGGATAACCCAAATTACATTAAAGAATTATTCAATGTTTTAAAGAATGAAACTCGCCTCCATATTTTAAATGCTATAGTTAATGGAAGATACTCAGTCAGTCAACTTCAACAGGAACTAAAGAAAACAGGACATACCCACAGTCAAGACACTATTAGTGAAGAATACCTGCAGCCTCTGATGGCTTTAGGATTGGCGAATGAATCACGTGAAGAATACTACGCAACTTACTTTGGTGATCGCCTTACTGAAATTTTGGGAGCTTTTCCTGAATTTGCAAATCTCTTGCCTGCTCATTCTGAATGTTACGAAGAAACCCTTTTGAGAGCTTTGCTGTCCGGTCCCAAAACATTTGAGGGTATAGAAGCTGTAATTTCTCCAAAAGTCGCCTCGAGAATTCTTAAGAGATTGCGGGAAGTCGGATTAATACAAACACCTGAAGAGAGAGACTATATCTTCTTTTTCAAGTCGAAACGCGATCCAAACAAGGAAACCTTCACAAGTACGGAAAAAGAAGTCTATGATATTATCCCAGATGTTGGTATTTCAGCAGGCAAATTATCAAAAGAAACAGGTCTCTCTATGAGGAGAACCTACAAGTATCTTCGGGGTTTAAAAGGCAAAAAGCTTGTATTCGTAAGAAAAACACCTAAAGCGTATGGTTTAACAGCTAAAGGTCAACTATTGGCATCAGTACTTGAAGGGCTAAATGGTATAGTAGAGGAAACTTGGAGTTCTTCTCAACAAGTGCTCCATGGAAACGAAAACTCTTAACAACCCTTCTTTTTATCCGCCACCGGGTGCACCATGGAAAGGTACGCCTTCCCAGAGAAGTTTCCACCAGTCATCTTCAGTTATAGTTTCACCGTGAACGATTATTTCAAGAGTCATCTTGAGCATTGCATGGTGTCTGACTTCATCTTCCAATATGGCTTTTAATAGGAAAACGACTTTTTCGTTTTTGATTTCTGGAATCATAGTTTGAAGCTTCTTTATGAGTTTGGCTTCTATTTGGATGTGTTTTTCAATGAGTGCTTTTTGTTTGTCCAAATCCTCTTGTTTTAATGCTGTTGAAGCCTGAGTCAGCAGTGTTATGGCTGAGGTGTATAGTTCAGCGTGCTTCACTGAATCCAAAGATACACCTTTGAGAACGCCTTTAACTGCAGGGTTTTTCATGCCTTCGAGTGCTTTTTCAAGTGAATCCACAATTTCTTTTTCAACAACCACTTGGTTTTTGAGAAAATCCAGCAAAGCAGTATCATTTTTTTTCTGCATGTAAAAGTCTCCGTTCGCTTATTGTTAAACCTGCTTGATCAAGCTTTCGGAAATCCTCTTTCCAAGATTTTTGCAGGCTTCAATCGTCGCTTGGTCAGGTGCGTACTTTGCTAGAATCGGCGGTTCAGTTATCTGCATTTCAAATTTTTGCATGAGATCCAAGACCAGTTTTGGTGCTTCTCCGCTCCAGCCATATGAGCCGAAGACCGCGCCGGTTTTGCCTTTCAAATTTATGCTTTGTTTTTTAGCTTCTTCAAAGAGGTTTTTGAAATCTACAGGCATTTCATTACGGTACGTTGGTGCGCCAATAATTACTGCATCATAGTCCTTCAAGTCTGATGCATCTACATGAAAGTTTAGCTCTACTCCGATGTCGCCTACGCTTTGAGCTCCTTCAGATACAGCGTTAGCCATCTTTTCAGTGTTTCCACTGCGGCTATAATACAAAACAAGTACTTTCTTCATACTTAAAAAATACGTACAGAAATTATTTCAACTTTACGCTTGCTGTCTTGATAACTTGAGGGATCAATAAAAGGCACTTGGTTAATTTCTTTGATACTACATGGTCTGTTCATAGACTTAGGTTGATAGAATGTTAAGCAAATAAACTAAAAAAGCTACATCTGGTAGTGCTTATTTGCGCTTGTGCTTTTTGCCAGCTTGAACTATTTGACGAACTCTTTGTCCGCCCTTTTGACCTGCTTCTTCAAGGCTAGTTTTGCCCTTTGCCTCTGCAGACCCCTCATGTTGCTTAGCGCGTTCGGATCCTCCTTTGCTGCCGATCGAGCTGTAGAATTCTGGTCCTCGTTCAGCTGAAACTTTTTCGCCACCTTTGCGTCCAATTTGTTCGTAAAATTCTCGTCCATGTGTAGACGCAGTTTTTAGCCCCCCTTTTCTTCCCGCTTCTGCGACAGTCATTTTCCCCTTTCTTGTTTCTTCTGTTTGTGCACTCAAGAAATTCACCTCCCTTTAACTAAGAAAAGGTTAACAAGAATACTGCCGGTTGTTTGCTCATAAACATATGTTGTTGGCACATGCCAGTAACAAGCAACTAAGCTATAAGTAGAATACAGGCGGGCAAAGATCGCTCATTACTTGTTTGTTATCTTGTTTAACGTCATTATGAGTTAATTTAAATATTTGAGCGCCGCCAACTAGATAACTACTGGGTACGACGCGATGAGAATTCTACTAATTAATCCACCGCAGACATTTTATCCAGGCTCTGACCTTCCTGCTGGCAACTTGCCCTTAGGTTTAATGTATATAGCTGCAGTTCTCCAAAAAGCCAACTATAAAGTAGAGATTTTAGATGCGTTTATGGCTGGGGATGATTTTCAAGAAAACGGCGAAACTATAACATTTGGGTTGAATTTTGACAAGATCGCTCAAGAAATTCGCGCTCGCAAACCAGACATAGTTGGTATAGCCGGTCCCTTTACTTCTCAAATGGATAATTCGATCAAAACCAGTAATGTTGTCAAAGAAGTTAACCCCCAGATCTTGACAGTAATAGGTGGTCCACACGTCACTTTAGTTCCAAAGGAATTCTTAGAGGAAACAAAAACAGTCGATATTGCGGTGGCTGGAGAAGGTGAGTATACACTGCTTGAGATTGCGCAGTATTTTGAGGGTCAAAAGCAACTTAGTGATATCAAAGGAATTTCATATCGGCAAAATG
>JAXDAO010000228.1:0-3463 GCA_034679745.1 Bathyarchaeia archaeon | reverse complement strand
AATTTTTATTTATATCATCCATTATTTTCTTGTTAATGATCTCTATTTCTTCTTCACTTAGTCCCTGAGGTCTAAAACGGAAACAAACCACATTAGATTCTACGGAAGCTGTTAATTCCAGCTCAGTGTCAGCTGTGATTAGTTCGGCAAGGTATTGGATTTGATCCAGATTCTGCTGTATAAGGCGCCGGTACTTGTTTTTGCCGTATGCCCTAAGGAGCATGTAGACTTTAAGGCTGCTAAAATTTCGTGAGAGAGGTAGCGCAAGATTGTGGGGGTTAGACAGCTGGTCTTCGCTTAGTTCAAAAGCTGATTTTATGTACTCTGCTTCGTGACCATAAGCAAATGTGCTGAAATGCGCCCTTCTGTCCTTAACGAGTGTGCAGCCTACATTGTAGGGCATATTCATCCATTTGTGGAAATCAACCGCCAGCGAGTCAGCTCTCTCCATGCCGTTAACGAGGTGTTGATGAGTGTGGCTGATTTTTACCCATGCCCCGAAGGCACCGTCTATGTGAAACCACATATCTTCTGTTTCCGCTAAATCTGCGAGTTCGTTGAGATTATCAAATGAGCCGGTATTGGTGGTTCCCGCACAGCCAATTATGCAAAATGGGTGGTAGCCATCTTGGCGGTCTTTTTTGATGGCATCCTCAAGCAAATCTATTCGTATTTTGCAGTTGGCATCGGTGGATATGCTTCTTAGTGCTTTATTCCCTAATCCAAGCAGTTCTACAGAACGTTCTAAGCATCTGTGGGTTTCGTCCCCGCAGTAAAGTACCATTTTTTGGGCAAGCCCCTGAACGCCATCTTCTTTGACTTGAACTGCTGCTTTTGCATTTCGCGCAACCGCCAAACCAGTAAAGTTAGCCTCCGAGCCGCCACAGGTAAGAACGCCCCCCGCTTCCTTTGGAAAACCGAGTAACTCTTTAATCCATTCTATAACTTGCAGGTTGACTTTGGCCTCAGCAAAAGAGAATTCTTGAGCACCATTTATGCCTGCCCGAAGCATCTCTGCTAATACACCAAAGGGTGAACCCTGCCCAACTACAGCACCCCAAAGCTTGGGGGATGCAATCGCTAAAGTGTAAGGGAGGATACTGCGCTGATAGATTTCAAAGACTTTTTCCTCACCCTCACCCTCCTCGCTGAGAGGACAGCATATTTCATTAGTGACGGTCGGAGTCAATGGGAGGGTCCTTTGGTTTCTTATGTTTTCTATGTAGTCAAAAATGCTGTCAAGCATTTGATGACCGAGCGCTCGAAACATTTTCCAATCAGCTGGATCAAGTGTCTCTTCGGTGAAGCCTTTTTCAGTGCTAACTTTCATGGCAAATCCCTTAAAAATCTATAATCCATTTTTTCCACTTGTACAACCTAAAAGTACCCTTGCACGTGTTTAAATAATATGCGTTTAGTTTCTGTGTGAGCCCGCTAACCAGCATTTTGAGAAATCAAAAACTTAAATGATTTTTATGAAATCTATTTTTTTTAGACAATTTAACAATAAAGAAACTCAGGCGCTCTTTCTCTAAAAGCTAATTAGCTCAAACCTCAACAGAATAAACGAGTTTATGACGGAAACGATGATGCACTATAATATACGTAACTCAAAAGACATATACGCAGTTTAATTATCGGTTGAAGAAGCTTTCACAAACATCATTAAACATTCATACTCTAACAAAGGTGAGGGCGTGATTATAATTCGTTGCATGTTATCCGAACTGGGTGATAAATTTATAGTTAAGATTATGGATTGGGGCAAAGCTTTCGACCCAAGTATGATGCCGAAGCCTGATACCGAAAGCAGTTTGAGAGAACGAAAAGTAGGAGGATTGGGGTTATTTTTCATGAGAAAATTTATGGATGAGGTAGAATACGTTCGAAAAAAAGATATGAATTTATTAATTATGGCCAAGTACATTCACAATGAAGATTCTTCAAAATAGAAGTGAGAAAATGGAAATAAGTACAAACGGTGACTTTACTGTAGCAATGATTACGCCTAGATTCGACGCTTCTAACGCCAGCGACATCGAGAATGTATTACAAGACCTAATTTTGAAAGGAGTAAAAAAACTAATCTGTGATTTTTCTCAAACTGAGTATATAGCTAGCGCTGGTTTAAGAGTTCTTTTATCTGCCGCTAAAAGTTTACAGAAGTCTGGTGGTCAGATTTTTATAGTTTCATTGAAACCTTTTGTGCATGAGATATTTGAGATATCGGGTTTTAGCCAGATTTTTAAAATATATGATTCTCAGAGTGAAGCTCTGCAAAGTCTGAAATAAAGAAGAATTGAATTTTAATTTATTTCTATTTTTTCTTAATCTCACTGTTCGATACTTGTTCAGACAAATTCTGCTCGCAAAGCGGGATTAAAACAAAGCGGAGATCTTGGAAATGCTGTCGCAAAAGTCCTTCTATTCTTTGCCCAAGATTCGTAATTTCTTCCAATGAAAGGTCTTTCTTCAAATATAGTTCCACCTCTATAAAACGTGTCTTGCCGCTAAATCTAGTGTAGATATTCCCGATATTTTCGTATCCACTGTATTCCTGAGCCAGAATTCCCATTATTCTTAACTGATCTTTTTCAGGCAGAGGCAAATCAATCAAGACACGGAAGTTTCTAATTGTTAGAGTAACACCGCAGAACAACATGTAAGCCCCAAGAAAGGATGAAACCGTCGGGTCAATCATAATGCCAATGTTCCCGTATCCCAAATTAGCCAGAAGAAAGAGAAAGCTAAGGCTAGCCAACACACCGACGTCTATAAGGGTTGATACTTTAAAATTGACGTAATATGAATGAAGCATTGGTGATTCATTTGTTTGCTTAAGTTGTCTAGCCTTTCGAAAGAGTAGGATACTGCGTACCAGATTCGGGATCAAGGGGATTTGAGCAATACCGAAAGAAATAGCAGGCGGTAGGATCAATCTCGTGAACGAGGAATAAATAATAAACAATGATATGGGTATAGCGAGAGAGCCATAAACAATGGCTGAGAAATTTTCTAATTTTCCTGTGCCATATGGGAATTTCATAACGTTTGACTGCACTATGGTGCGGATGGATTTGAAGGCAAATAACTGTACGATAAAAGATAAACCATAGTCGAAAGCAACAGCGAGGATGGTTATGGAATTAGATAGGATACCTGTAACCAAAGTCAAGGCAAAAAGCGGGATGATTGTATAGAAAGTAATGTCTACTAGTTTTTTTAACTCGAGGAGAGGCTCTTCAAAATTTCTTGACTCATGATGGTTCAAGGCTTGCCCTCTTATCTAGCTCTAGAATTATTTGGCTGTTGTCCATTAAAGAAAAACTCTTCAGTGAGAACCAAACCCAGATAGTAGTGCGGATCAGATGTACTAATCATTTCTATTAACCTATGAGAGAGACTCATACTTCTCAGTCCCATCTCCAGAATTAGTATCCTTTAGTGTAATTAGCTTTTGCTA
>JAXDAO010000227.1:0-4201 GCA_034679745.1 Bathyarchaeia archaeon | reverse complement strand
ACGAGCGTAAGCTGCACCTGCTAAGGTTGCTTGAGGCAGCCCTCTACGTCGCAGGACGCCCACTAGACATTAACGAGATGTGCCAAGTCGTTGGCAGTCGTTCCAAGAAACGTGTTATGGGTTATGTCGAAACACTGATGCAACAGTATCAAACACGTAACAGCTCCATAGAGATTTTGGCACTAAAAGACGAGCGCTATGTTCTACAGGTCAAAGCAGAATTTACACCCTTAATCAAGAAATTAGTGAACCGGCCATTGCTGTCTTCTGGTCCACTCAAGACGCTTTCCTATATTGCCTATAGACAACCTATCACTCAGAAGCGGGTAATTCAAGTTCGTGGTCAACATGCTTATGGGCATGTGAAGCTGCTAAAAGACATGGGCTTGATTATGTCCGAAAGAGCTGGGCGATCATTAGCACTAAAGACTACTGACTACTTCGCGGATTACTTCGGCTTAACTCAAGACACCTCTACTCTAAAGAAGGATTTACGCAAGATCTTTGGCGACGCTATCAAGGAAGATGCGGTTGAGAGGGCGCAGAAGAAAGTCGACGAAGAGAAGCAGGCAACGTAGGATGTAGGGCAAAACCAGAAAACCATTAGACTTAGCGCTTATAATTAAGCATTTTTAACTTTATAGGCTCAGAGAAGACTTCGTGAGTTATTCGCTAAAAAAGTTGTTCCTCTTTTTCAGTAGTAACTCTTATTGGCTGTCGAATAGCTGGGCTGTATCGTCTGGGCAGAAAACTCTTCACTATGAACTACTTTAGGCAGCAATGAGACATTAGTTAGTTATCGTATCGGTAAAAAAGTTGGATATATTCGCAAGAAGTGTGACATTTTAATCATCCTTAAGAAGGATATGTTTATATTGAAATCTACAGTTTTAGTGACTACTCGAATCAAGGATCTGTAGAATATGTCATCTCAGAGTCACATACGCAAAAGAAAGCTCACAGGCGGTAAAAAACGCGCCTATCGTACCAAGAAACTCTACGAGGCAGGTGGATATCCAGCCGAGACAACGCTTGGTGAACCCAGAAGAAAGATCAAAAAAGGTATCGGCGGCAACACAAAAATCAAAGCATTAAGCGACAAATTCGCTTCAGTAACCGATCCTAAAAGCGGCAAAACAGAGAAAACCGAAATTATTCGCGTCGTGAAAAACGCTGCGAACGTTGACTACAACCGACGAGGCGTCATAACCAAGGGCGCTGAAATTGAAACCGGACTTGGATTAGCAAAAGTTACTAGCCGCCCAGGTGCAGACGGCATAATCAACGCCGTACTCACTGGCAAAGAAAGCGCATAAACTTTCTTTTTTCTTTAACGTTTTCCAGCTGGCTGTTGAGCTTGCTGGCTTTTCATTTTCATTAATTGTTTAGCTAGTTTTTTGATTATTGCTTCTTTAGGTTCTTTTTTCTCGACAAGTAGCATGCCGCTCTTAGCCCAGGGCATCCTAGGAAAATGAGCTTCAAGGTTTATCTCGTTCTGTAATCCCAGCTTGTCGGCGGCTTCTTTGATTTCAACGATTTTGGGCGCGATGACGGCTTGGTTTTTTGGGACGCGGCGTCCTTCCTGTCGTGTTTTGTTGCAGTCGAAGTATATAGGCCAGATTATTGCTTTGTCGAGTTTTCGCATTTTGTTTTCACCTTATTTTTGGGCGTAGTAAACGATTAGTTTTTCGCCGACTTCGTTTACGCGTACAAAGCCGTAGCGTTCAAATTGTATGATGTCGTCTGGCTTTAACTTTTTGCAGGCTAGTTCTGCAAAGCCTTCGGTTACTGAGGCGTCTTGCTGGATTACTTCTCCTTGGTACTCGGCGCCTTTGGGTATCCATTGAATTAGTTGTGCTTTTATTTTTCTTACGTCCTCATAGGATTCGCTTAGAAAAGACGCTGTTACTCCAGTGCTGGTTATTGCTTCGATTTTGATGTTGCAGAGTTCCATGAGCCTAATTGTTTGCCCCAACTGCATGGCTTCAGCGTCGCTCTTAGAAATCCAGAGGCTTACCGCTTTCTCTTCTCCGTTCGGAGTGACTGTGTATTCTCTGTAGCCCCTCTCTGGGTGCTCAGGATGCAATGGGTGCTTAGCATGGAAAACCTTCGGTAACCCAGTGACTTTTAGTTCAATTGGTTGCGCCACGAAGAAGTACCTGTTGCTTGTGGCATCGAGGATTTTGCGGTTGTAAGCGTTTAGAGTTTCCCAGCTTAGTGTGACGTCGTTGGGTTTTATGCCTACATCTATGATTACTTTTTTGATTGCCTGAGGAGTGATGCCTCGTTTTCTTAGTGCTTGGAAGGTGCCAAGTCTGGGGTCATCGAAATCTGCGAAATCTCCCTCTTTTATTCCTGCAACAATTTTTGATTTGCTCAAGGCGGCGCCTGTGATTTTTAGTCTGCCGTAGTGGATTGCTTCGGGGTATTCCCAGCCGAGGTGCTGGTACATGTATTTTTGGCGTACCATGTTAGTGTAGTGTTCTTTCCCCCGGATAATGTGGGTCATGCCCATTAGGTGATCATCAATTCCTGCTGCAAGGTTATAGAGAGGCCACAGGAAGTATTTGCTGCCGACACGTGGGTGGGGATACTTTTTGGTGTCGATTATGCGTAGCGCTGGCCAGTCGCGGATGGCGGGGTTAGGATGATCTAATTCCGTTTTAACTCGGACCACGGCTTGGCCTTCTTGGTAGCCGCCTGCAAGCATTTTTTTCCAGCGCTCCATCTGTTCAGTGGGCAGCAAGTTGCGACATGGACAAGGCTCCTTTGCCAAAGTTTTATTGCGGAACTCTTCAGGGGCACATTCGCAGACATATGCATTGCCGTCTCTGACCATTTTCCCGACAATTTCATAGTAAATTTCAAGTCGGTCGCTTTGGATGTATTCTTCGTCAACTTTGCAGCCGAGCCATTTGAGGTCTTGACGTATGCTTTCGTAAAATTGAAGTTGCGGCTTTTTGGTTTTAGGATCAGTATCCTCAAATCGGAGGATGAATTTGCCTTCGTACATACGAGCGTACTCGTGGCTCAGAATTATTGCTCGTGCTGAACCCAAATGTAAGACGCAGTCTGGATTTGGCGAGAAACGTGTGGTTATGAATTTGTATTTGTCTGCGTTAGGTAGTGGCGGCAGTTTTCTTTCTTCTGCCTCATGTTTTTTCTGGGTTTCAGGCCAATTCTTCTCTACAATAGCTTTCTGTTCATCAAGTGATAAACTGTTAACTTCACTCACTATTGCATTTATGATGCTTGAGAGTTCTTTAACTCGGCTCCTAAGATCAGCCCGCTCACCGAGCACTTTGCCTACCATAGCGCCTGCTTGAGCTTTTCCATCATGAGAAGCAGCGTTGAGAAGTGCGGCTTTACGGATAAGATCCCTTAAATCGTTGTCATTTTCTAATGCCAAACTATTTACGCTCGCTTTACTTGTTTCGTCTAATCAAGAATTCAGCGAACGCTTTTAATTTTTCCTTAGCTTGAGGCGTCGGAAGAAGCTTATCAACCTCAGTCCAGCTGTCCATGACCATTTGTTCCGCAAAAGCTTTAACATGCTCGAATGCGCCGTACTTTTTGATGATTGCGATGGCTTCGTTGCGTAGTTTCTGGTCAAACGTATGCATTGCTAAAATTTCGAGTAGCCGTTTCTTGTCAGAGGCATTAGCCTTTTGGAGTGTGTGTATGACTAGAAGTGAGCGTTTGCCTTCGCTTATATCGCCGCCGATGCAGCCTTTGCTTTTAGCGAATTCTTCTCCTGTTAAATCCAAGATGTCGTCTTGCATCTGGAATGCGACGCCGATTGATTCGGCTAGTCGTCCAAGTTTTTCGACAAGTTTTTCGTCAGCATCCGCCAAGACTGCTGCCATTTTTGCGGACATGCGAGCCAATGTGCCGGTTTTGTAGGCGCACATCTGCAGGTAGTCTTGTTCGCTCAATGCGTCCGCGTTGGCTATGCCTCTGTGCCAGGCGATGTCCATGGCTTGTCCCATGCTGAGGTTAATCATTTCCTGTACGTAAATCTCGTAGACGTCGCGTTGGGTTTCAGCTGATAGTTTGCTCCTGTTGACCATTAGGGGAAGTAGAGGGAGATAGTACATGGCGTTTCCTACGTTGATTGCTATGTCGTTGCCGTAAATCTTATACGAACACGGTTTGCCTCTGCGTATTTCAGAGGCGTCTTCGATGTCGTCGATGACGAGTG
>JAXDAO010000226.1:0-3009 GCA_034679745.1 Bathyarchaeia archaeon | reverse complement strand
TGCTCGTCAGTTGTCTCAGTCTTGTAGAATTCATCCACGAAATAGCCCCTGCCATCGTGATCAAAAGCGTTAGCCATCACAGCTGAAGGAGCACTCCAGCCGAAATCTACGCCATAGCGCATGTACTCGATTTCCGACTTGCTGATCTCTCGAATATGTTTTGAGGAATCAAACGGCAGAGACCCACCTGCGACTGTTGCAAATTTGCCGTAGATAAAACGCTCAGCTAAACCTCCATTGTGGGTGCGCACGATTTCGTCAATAAAGCTCTTGGGCAACGTGGGATTGTCGTAGATGCTCCAGCGAAAAACGTGCATATTTGGGCTAGCTGTCTCGACGTTCTCCAATGCGTTAAACAGTGCTGTGCCAGGTGAATCAGGCGTCGTTGTCACCCAAACTCCCGGGTTTATCGGCAGCCTACAGCGCCCAGACCCACGCAACCTTCTAATTACAGTCAACCAGGCAGTTTCAAAATGACGCACCAAGCGAGCTTCATCAATATGAGCATAATCAAGGTTAGGACCCTCCGCACGCTCGGCATCATCCAGGGAGACAAACCACAACTGCGACCCGTTAAACCAAGTTAGGCATAAATCGTCACGATTAAAATCGCTCACATAAGGATTCTGAGTAAAAGGAAAACGGCAACCAAGAAAGTCTTTGGACTCCAGCGTTGGAAACAAAATACGCTTCATCATCGGGTAGCTTGGCTCAAAAATGTAGCCAACCGATCCAGGATAATGCATCGCCCAAGCAATATCTTCGGCTAACCCACATTTAGTCTTACCCGAACCAGTGCCACAACTGCAAGCCCTCTGATCATAAACACCCCTAGTAGCATGAAAAGGAATCTGCTTAGGGTGAGGACAATAACAGAAGAAATCAACCTTCTGGCGCATCTGCAGCTTGACTACTTTCTGCATCATCTTTCGCCCTCTTTTGATCCAATAGATCCTTCTGGAGATTGTGCGCTTCTCTAGCAGCTAATAGAGCTTCCTTAACTAAGGGGTCAACTTCAAACGGCATCTCACATGCGCTATCGTAGGTGACGATTTCATCGGGCTTACGCTTAATCAGGCCAATAGATTGCTTAAATTTGATATCCTCCGAGACCGCGCGAACATAAATAGTTAAAGCCCCAACTTTGGCAAACATCTGCTTCATAGTCAACTGACCATCAGCTCTAATCGGCTTAATACTAACCAGCAAATTCAGAGCTTCCCGAACAGCAAAATCCAATCCTTCCAAAGCAATCGCAGTAAGATAGACCTCTTGCTCAAAGTCATGAATCCACTCCTTCATGTTGTAATAATCCTTGCGAACAGCAGCAACAGAACACTTGAACTCCTCAGCAACGACCTTGAACACTATACTAGGTCTATTTCTGGTAGCCAGCAAAAACAGCATACGCTTACGACGATTAAACAACTCATCTTGCATGCTTTATTAACCCCCCATGGAAAATGAGAGCATTTTTTCACAATCCAGCCTTTGACAGAATTAGCACTTATGCCTTGACATATCACCGAGACCGCTAAGGCAAGCGTTCTCCTTTTGCTTCTGGTTCAAATTAACGACAGTTGTCGTTTGTTGTAATTCAGTTTTCTCTATCTCCTTAAAGAAGTTTATAACCAAAGCCTCAGCAAACCCTTCTTCCAAGATAATTAAGAATTATCATTGAAATCCACAAGATAATTATTGAGTCAAATTCCTTGCGAAGCAAAGGATTAGCTAAAAAAGTAGTCCTTTTTTGGACTGACTAGAAGCTATAAACAAAAGCCCTCAACTCCAATCCTGAGGACAAACAAAAAATGGAAGGATACTTTTGATTTATGGAATATTCAACGCGTATTTTCCATAACGTTAAGCGCGGACTTCTCTGGAATGCCAATTTGTTTGCCGTTTGGCAGTCTGAATTTACAACTCCCGCCGGCGTTGGTTAGGTAAGTCGCTGTCATCCCTTGGGGTATTTTTCCAAGAGTTGCATCAGAGAAGTCTTGCTTAAAGCGGTATTTTCTGTTCATCACAAGTTTCATAAAAATCACCCCCCTATAGTGAAAAAATGATTACTTAGCTACTGTTTGCGTCCAAGCGCTGCATAGAGTCAGTCTAATTTTTCGTCAGAGGCTTTTGTTTTAGCGCTCTTGGCGTCAGGTTTTCTTCGATCTTTATTTGACGTCCGCAACCGCATTTGTAATCTGTAACAGCTATATTGTCTTCTATGTAGTGGCTAACTACCACAAAGGAATTGTAACAATAAAGACAATGGCATACTATTCCACTACTATATTTCATAAATCTTGATATTCCTCCTCAGGTGATATCGGTGTAAGTAGATTGCTGATTAAAGCCAGAAGGTCATATCTTAGGTTGCATACTTCTAGTTCTAAATCAGCTGTTAATGAGTTGCTTTTTACTACTTTTGACAGCACTTTGGTTGCGTGGCTTAGGTTGGCAATGATTTCCTTTCGTTCCATCTCTTCCAGACTCCTGCGGTCTCTTGGTCTGCAACTGATATTCCGGCTTCCTTCTTTTTATCGTCGTTTTGAAATCTATATGGGCAGGTTTTTACAAAAATACAATCAGAGCAGTGGCGAGGGGTGCCTTTTGTTTGGCAATCTATTTCTATTTGGCGATACATTGTCTTAGGTGGGATACTTCGGATTGTACTTTCTGGTTTGTGTAAATTTTTCTATTTTTACTCTGTTTATTTGCCCTCGACAATTTTGCGGTCATTTCTTTCACGTCACTTACTCGCTCGATATAATTAGGTTTCTTACAGACTTATATAAATTCCGATTTGGGAAAATAATATCTCATGTAGCTAAGTTTATATTGGAGAAAACATGAATGTATATTGTACATTGGAGTGGAAGCTTGTCCTCGAAAGAACTCAAAATAACCGGAAAAGAAGCCCTTAACTTAGTTAAAGGATTATCATCAATCACAAGTTTTAAAATATTACAGTTACTATCCAAAGGGAACCTTGACATTTCATCCATAGCTCGC
>JAXDAO010000225.1:0-2842 GCA_034679745.1 Bathyarchaeia archaeon | reverse complement strand
TGAGCAAGCTATTAAAATGAGAGAAGAGGTTGGGCGTCCATTCGTAGTTTGGATGCAACAGGGGATAATTAATGAAACAGCAGCTAAAGCTGCACAACAGGCAGGATTAATTGTAGTTATGGATAAGTGTTTAATGGCTGAGCATTTACATTTACATTAAATCTATGCTGCACCCAGCAAAAGAGAAGCTATAGTAGCGATTACAACTATTACCAAGGTTTCAGCTAAAGTGATTTTCCAGTTTACTCTTGTCTTCTTCGAACGATAACGCACTAGAAAGACCCCGACAATGGCACCAACTAAAGCTAGCGATATTGCAACGTTGTAGTATTGTGGCAACGCAAGGTAAGTGGCAATTGGAATAATCCCCGCTATAAAAGTTGTTACACCGCAGACAATAGCAGCATAGAGATTAGAACGATGGATCTCTTTACCTAACAGCGTAAACAATTTCTGGACTAGGATCAATGATTTATCTCGTTCTTTCTTGTCTGGTATATCGCTTAAGCTGTAGTTCATCAGGTTTTGTAGGGTCATGATATCATTAAGATCCTCAGTGATCCCGCCAAGAAGAAAGCTTGAGAAGTTAGTGATTGAGACAGCGCTTAAAGTCAGGAAGGTAGCAAAGATAACTGCATTTGTGGTTGCCAAAAAAGTTGAGGTTGTTGTTAGTGTTGCTATGAAAGCAGACAAGATTACTACCAAGCTGGTTACTGAGCCATCGACTAAGCCAGCTACGACTTCCATGATGGGTTCTTTCTTTAGAAGAAGACTCTCCCATTCTTTGCCAAGTTTTTGCCCCCGGGGTGTTAGGTGAACCAATTCGCCTTTTTCTTCAATGAGCTTTTCAGCAGCCATTTCTTTTAGTGCTTTATCCAATTCGCCCATGTCAACACAGGTATAATTTACACATACTTTATCGAGTCGACTCTTGAGAGTTGATTTTTTTAATTTAGCACCCTTAGTGAGGTTTAGGAGAACAATCACTCTAATAACATCAGGTAATTCTTGGATTTCAAAGGACACTCAGGCAGTCACCGTTTATGGCAACACTCACATTATTTTTCGGGGGAACTAATAACTTTTCGTTGACATCATTTAGAAAACTACACGTTACAACTCTGATTGTCATTTGCTTTTCAGTCAAATGTGAACGCAGAGGGACAAATATTGTTTAGGACACAGAGTTCACATTTTGGCTTTTTTGCCATGCAAACCTGTCTGCCATGAAAAATCAGAAGATCAGTCAGAGGCATCCACTTCTCTTTAGGTGTGATAGCCATTAGGTCTTGTTCGATTTTGTTTTGATCTTTTTGCTGTGTCAAACCAAGGCGTTGTGAGAGCCTATTTACATGTGTATCCACGGCTATACCTGCAGTCACCCCATATGCATTATAGAGGACGATGTTTGCAGTTTTCCTTGCCACGCCAGGGAGTTCCACCAGTTCATCCATTGTCCTGGGTACTTGACTGTTAAATTTGGTCACCAAAAGTTGGCAACAGCCCTTTAGATTTTTTGCTTTGTTGTGGTAGAAGCCTGTGGAATGGATGTCTTGTTCCAGTTCTTTTATGTCAGCATTGGCGTAGTCTTCGGCGGTTTTGTATTTTTTGAAGAGTGTTTTGGTAACTATATTAATTTGGACATCAGTAGTTTGAGCGGATAATATTGTTGCTACTAAAAGCTCCAGTGGATTGGTCCAGTTTAGGGCGGTTTTGGCATCTGGATACAGTTTTTCGAGGCGCTCGATGATTTTGAGGATTCTTTGTTTGGGTTCAAGGTATTGTTTAGGAGTTCCCATAGCTTTTTCGCCTAGAAGGTCCTTCTATTTGTTTAGAGAGAAGGGGGAAATAAAGACTTTCTGAGGATTTCGGCAGATTCTTTATAGGCCTATTCCTTTTCGCTAATTTTTATGGGCAAATGTATTTTGATTAGACCCGCCATCTAAACCGATACAGGTGTAAAAAGTGGCAGTAAAATTGATCGTAGACGAGAAAGAAATTCCAATAAATGATTTCGTTGAAAACATCCTATCTGGCACACTCGTAGGTGCAGTAACAACCCTACATGGAGTAAATGATGGATGGAAAAAAATTGAAATAAAAATCGAAAGATAGACTATCCGTTAAACTCTACTTTTGCGTCTATCTCGGCGAATATTTCTCGCTTTGCCTTACAAATTGGGCAAACATACGGTGGGTCTTCGCGGTAAACAACATAACCACATTGTTTGCAGTACCATAACTTCTTTTTGACCTCTGCAGACTTAGGTTGTGCTTGTGATGATGTGGCGGCTTTTTCTTGGGTTGTCTCTACAGGTTTTGTGATTGGTGTGCCATATGCTCTTGCTTGTTTTTCGATAGGACGACGTTCAGGCACTTCTGGCAGGTTTTGGCTTTCGTAGACGGCTTTGTTGACGTAGAGTCGGCAGTAGCATGCGCCATATTGGGCAACATCAGGATCGCGGTAGTCACAGGGGCAAATAATGTCACGGTCAAGATCCAACTTGCCTGTGCCTAGACGGCAGGGGCAAACAGGATAACCATAGCGTTCCTCATTTGTTTTCAAACCTTCTAGAAACATTTGTAACAGATCAGCCTGCGGAGTTAAGTAGTACCCGTAGGTTTTTGCGTCAGCTTCAGCGCGTTTACGGACAAAATCAATTGTTAAAGTCAAATGCCCAGCACCTCTTTAAGCTGGTCCTTTCTAAAACCAGTTATGACTTTTTTGTCGTCGACAATAGTTGTGGGGTAACTTAAGCTACCGCCTTTGCTCAGAATTGTCTCATGCACTTTGCTTTTATCGTTTTCATCAAGCAGGTCTACGTCCACGAATTCGTAAGCT
>JAXDAO010000224.1:0-9804 GCA_034679745.1 Bathyarchaeia archaeon | reverse complement strand
GCAGTCCAGTCGGATGGGGCCGTCGTCTAGCAATAGGTTAAAACCGTGTATCTCGGTTGTTTGCCTACCAGATTGGATTAGGATACATGCCTTAGGGCAAAGTATTTTTTTACTCTTTGTTTCTTTTTTGTTCTTCATCTGTTGTTTCCCTTTTTTCATGGGTTATGCTATATTTTCGTGGGGCTAGATTTAAGGTTTGTTCCTGAGGTGTTCTACGTGTTTATATTTTTTCTGTTTTTTTTTAACTGTTGGTTTGACTTTTTGGGGTATTCAGTTTAGGGTTTTTTTGGTTGTTTTGTAAAAAACTCTGTTTTTGGTATTGAGGATTCAGGCGTGTTGCTCGTTACGTTTGCGCGGTGGATTGATATTACTAAAAAAATATACGTAGTGTTAACCTCTTCACCTTCTCTTTTGGTGTTTTCATGTTTTTCCTTTTTGCATTGGCTTTTGCGGTCATGGTCGTTCATCGCCTTTTGGCTCACCAACCACAACTCGTAGTTTGCGGTTTTGACTCGCGTAGCCCCTGCGGTCACAAAGGGGCGGAGCTACTGTTGTATTGTTTTTTGGCTTTCCTCACTTCTCATTGCGGTTTGATATCGCGTCCCCTGCACTGGTATTTTTTTCATCACTCCTTTTCATTGCTTGGCATTGAACTCTAAAAGAGTTTAATGGGTACATTTACCTGAAATTTGACTCTAATGGAGTTGAATTTCAGGTTTGAGGTTTAGATTGTCTTGTTTTGTTTGTAGTGTTGTTGTTTTTGTGGATTTGCAGAAGGAGTGTTTTCGGCTTTGCGTACCGATTCTGCGTCATCGGTTAATGTGACGGAACGGCTGGATTGGTGAGAACTTAATTTTATATGTTTATGTTAATTTTTTGATGGATGTTCTTTGATTAAGAAGTGTTGGATGTTTGCCGTAAACGTGTTAACGGCATCTTATATACTCCTTAGAAGGGTATGGTTAAATATGATTTGCAAAGCTTTTCCTTTTGTTGCGGTGCGCCGATTTCTTAGTTTAGATAAGTTTGGTATGATGATTGTTGTTGGTTCTTCTGCTGTTGTAGATGATGGTAGTAGTTGTGGTAGTAGTCTGGTACAGCAGCAGAGGAGTGTCTTTCCAGCGTGGTTTTAGCTGAAGAGAAGCAAAGGTCTTGTATTTTTTGGGTTGATGGGCGTTGCATCGTTGGTTTGCAGTGTTCTTATTTAGACATTAGTGGAAATGTTCATTGTTGTCCTTACCTTCCGAATTCGCGCGGGCGCTTTACCCTTAAAAAGCGTGGTTCTAATGTAGTTAATCCTGTTGTTTTGTCTCCGTCAAAGTTTGTTAGGAGACGTTGTTTATGATTGGTTTTAAGTCTGATGATGAGTTGTTGGCTGAGGCTTGTTTGGAGCATGAGGATATTTTAAAGGATTCTGAACGTGGTAATGATGTTTCTAAGCCTATTATTGGGTTTAATCGTTATGGTGACCATTTTCTTGTTGGTTCTAATCCTGAGCCGACTAATTCTGAGTGTGGTAAGTTCAAGAAGTTTATGGGCTGTCCTGATGTTGAATTGCATAATGCTGTGCGTTGGTTTTATCAGGATTTGCCGAAGGATTCTGTTTTTGTTAAGTCTGTTTATCATTCATGTGATTCGCCTCTGTGTCCGAAATGTTACAAGTATGGTTGGGCTGTTCGTGAGGCTGGTCGTGTTGAGGCTCGTTTGAAAGAGGCTTCTAAGCGGTTTGGTTTGGCAGAACACATTGTTGTTAATGTGCCTGACAGTAAGTATGCTTTGAGTCTTGAGCAGTTGCGGAAAGATTGTGTTAAGGCTCTTTTTGTTCGTGGTGTGATTGGTGGTTGTTTGATTTTTCATGCTTTTCGTTATCATAGGCGTAATGAGACGTATGTTGGCGAGAAGCCTCATTGGTTTTTCTCGCCTCATTTTCATGTTTTAGGCTTCATTGGCGGTTCTGGTTATGGTTGCTGTCGTGATTGTAAGGATTTTCCTGTTAAGTGTAAATCATGTGTTGGATGGGAAGGTGTTACTCGTCGGTGTTATGAGAAGGAAGGTGGTCGTTCTGGCTCTGGCTATATTGTTAAGGTTTTGGGTAAGCGGAAAACGGTTGGCGGTACTGCTTGGTATCAGCTTCATCATGCGTCTGTTAGGCGTGGCTCTAATGCTAAGTCGCATGTTGCTACTTGGTTTGGTGTTTGTTCTTATCGTAAGTTGAAGCTGATTAATGGTTCTGATGTTGGAATTAAGCATAAGTGTCCCATTTGCGGTAAGGATTTGGTTCGGTTGCGTTATCTTGGCGTTTTCTCAGAGGTTTCTATCTCTCGGCGCGGTGAGATTGTGCCTATGTTTGATGCTGATGGGAATCCTTTATGGGAAATTGTTGTGAGCAGAAAGTTTGAGGATGGTTAGCGGTAGCTATGCAACGGCAAATTAGGCGTGGAATTAAGCGTTCATGGGAAAAGGTTAAGCCTTTTACTATTTGTAATGATGCTGTTGTTATTGATGATTTGCCTAATACGGCTGTTGATGTTTTGTTTAAGGTCAGTGATGATTTGTTGTTGCGTTATAATTTGGATATGTTTCTGTGCTGGCGTTTGTATCCATTGGTTGGTGTTGATGGATTCTTTTTTCAAGGTTTCTGTTATATTGTTGGTATGGCTTCTGATGAGTGGTTGGATGATTATTTCGGTCATGACGATGAGGGTTTTGAGCCTTACTCTTGATTTGGTTGCGAGTGAGCAGCACAGCGTGAGCGAGCAGCGCAGGGAGCCGAATGGTCTTGTCTAATGCTTGACTGACAAAAAAAGAGAGAGGTTGTTTTTTATTTTCGTTTTTTGAATATTTTTATTCCGTCTATTTCTGTGACGTATTGGAAGCCGTGTTCTATTAGGTCGGTTGCTTCTTTTAGGTTGCTGGCTGTTTTTGCGGTGTATTCGTCTTCTTCGCTGAAACTGTTTAGTGTTGTGTAGTACATTGTTGTTTCAAGTTTTTTATGTCCTAAGAGTTGTTTTATTAGGAGTATGTCTTTTGTTTTGTCGTACATTGTGGTTGCGAAGTGGTGTCTTAGGTTCCTCATTGGTATGTTTTTTAGTTCTGGATTGTTTAGTTTTTTGGCTAGGTTGTTGCGTTCTCTTCTCCATATTTCGCCCATAATTTTACTGCTTGGGAATGGTTGGTTTTTTGTGTATCTTGCTAAGTATTCTCTTAAAAGTTGGGCTGTATTTTCTTTGAGTTTGAAGCTTCTTGAGTTGTGTCCTTTGCATCCTATTGCGTTTATTATTCCTCTTTGGGTGTCTATTTGGTTTCGTTGCATGGTTGCTAATTCGTATGCTTCTAAGCCTGTTTCTTTTAGGATTGTGAATATTGTGGCGTATTTGGTTGTGCATGCGCTAATTATTTTGTCTATGTTTTCTGTGCTTGGTATCATTGGGGGTTTTCGTTCTTGTTTGTAGTTTGGTTTTATGAATGGTATGTTGTTTATTTTGCAGAATAGGGCATAGTGGACAACGTATTTTTGTTTTGTTGCGTTTGTTGCTTTTAGGTTTGCGATAAATGTTTTTACTTTTTCGGTGTCTGTTAGTTTTGTGTTTCTGCTGATTATTTTTAAGGTGTTTGCGAAACATTTTAGTGTCGATTGTGCTTTTCCAATGTTCTTGGCTTGTAGCAACGTATTTATAATTAGTTCGTTGTTTTTGTTTTGGCTTGTGGGGCCGTCGTCTAGCATGGATATTGGATTTGGGGTTAAATCCCGAGAGCTTGTCATGTATCTTGGGTCTCCTTCATTCCAACTGGATTAGGATACATGCCTGGGGCGCATGCGATCCTGGGTTCAAATCCCAGCGGCCCCACCACAACAAACAAGACTCCATTTCTGCGAATATTGCTACTTTTGTTTTCTGAAGAGTTTGACGCCGCCGTAGTCGCAGATGTATTCAAATCCTGCTGCTACAAGTTCTTCTGCTTCAGTAATTTTTTTGCGGTGGCGGAGTGGAAATCGTCTGAGTCGCTAGCGACAAGTTGGATGTAAAGCTGAGTGTTTAGAAGACTCTTGATTTCCAATTCATAAAGGTTAAGTCTCCACCAAAGAAGAAACATTTCAGAAAACTTGCCGAGTCTGTGACTCGCTAAAACGAGTTTCCTGTATGGTGAAGAAGAAATGGCAACGTTCGCTCTAACTTTCTTTCTGATTTTTGCAGTCATGTTTATTGTCCTAACAATAGTCGCAGTCCGGTTTGCGTTAAAGGTTACAAAACTGAAGAATAAAAAAGAGTTACGGGAAAAGAAGATGGAGATAATAGACAAACACTTCAATGAAATGACCAGAATCGAATGTCCATATTGTAAGACCCTTTATGATGTGAATAGGCCAGAGTGCCCTAGTTGCGGAGCCGCCACAAAGAAAATCCTTTTCCCAGAAATACCCAGTTAGTCAATGCAGTATATGGCGAAAGAACCCAAAAGGAGATGGGTGAAATCTTCACCTGACATGGGTTCAAATCCCAGCGACCCCCACTATTAAGTAATTTCAAGTTTCTGTTCGGTGAAGAGCAGTGAAAAAGCAAATAGATTATGGGATACTTGTTCTGATGATGAAAGTAGCTTCTTTCAAATTTCTAGCTTAAATGCCTCTGCTAACTTCTTTAAACCTGCTGGATCAGCGCTTAGGATGTTTTTAGCTTCTATGAATCTTTTGAAGTCTTCTGGCACTTCCACGAACTCGAAGCAGTTTGTGCATCTTACAAATTTTGATGTTTGCCTACAGTCAGTCGCTATGCACTGCTTATTTACTTTGCAGTTTCCTCGTTCATCAAGGTCATAGCCTTCGCAAACACGAAAAGTATCCGGTGACAAATCATCAATTAAGATGATCTCTCCTGTTTTCAGGTCTCTGCCCCACTCCACTTTTCCATCAACAAAATGAAAGCCTCTTTTCAGAAACTCTTCGTGCATAATGTTGCCGATTTGTTTTGTTCTGCTTTTTGTGGTTTCCATTTCTTTTTGATTCATTATTCCTAGCTGGACTAACGCGTCGTCAACCATTAAGATATCTGGTTCGCCTGCTTTACCTTTAGCATAAAATTCTACAATATCCAGTTTATTTCCAGGAATCTGAGCAGGGTATCTTCTCCACCAGCTTCCCATAACTTCATTTCTAAACACGGTTTCAAGACCATATATTTCGTCTGACCCTTTGAAATCTTTTGCTTGGTTTTCGGCACCTAGCAATTTTGCTGGTTTTACAACCATAACATTTGAATGCGGTTCTACTTTCACAAAATCTGTGGGAATGCCCTTTTCCTCAAACAATTTAAAAAAATATTCTGTAAACTTGAGTGAGATTTTCCCTTTTCCAGGTATTTGTCCAACAACTTTATCGTAACCAGAATTAAATACAGGTTTCCCATCTACCATATAACCTGTAGCGTCGTCTTTGAAATGAAATTCTAGATTTCCATCTAGCCTTGTAAAGACATCTTTTGTTTTTCCTCGGTAAAGTAACTCCACAACATTTCCCCCTATGTTAAATATTGTAAATTGGGTAACGATGTTACGAAATTTAAGCTTGTTGTTGTACTTCATTAGTAACTTGGTGCGTCGTGCAAAAGAAAGAGCAGTATCCATTCAGGGCAAAAACCGCTATGGCACGCGTTCCCGTATGAGACACGCTGAACCTGAGCGAACCACGGAGCCCTGTCAGTTTCTATGTGTGGACTATGCGCGCCTAATTCTACCAGTCAGGCATGACTTTTATTGGAGAGACAATGGAGGTAGAGGAGGCCTCAATTCCTGGTATCTGCTGAATCAACAAGACTAGTGTTTCCAGTTCTTCAGCGTCTTCTGCCTTAACCGAGCAAATAATGTCACAGGGTCCAAAAACGCTGTCAGCTGATAATACCTCTGGAATAGTTAGCAATTTAGTTCGGGCAGTTTCCAAGCTGTTGGGTTTCGTGTTCAAGAAAATAAAAGCGAATGGTCTATCGATAAGTTTTGTCCCTTCAGATATCACGAGGAGACTTAACGTTTTAGTAATCCATTCTTCCTCTTCGCCAATCATCCGAATGGGATTAAACCATTTCTCGATAAACTCTGGAAAGTCTTTCAAATTTCGGAACTGAATTAGTATATCCAATGGACCGAAGAGCAAATTCACATCTTGCTGATCGATATGAAGACCAAAAAGAAGTTTCTTTAGCACTTTGTTGTAGGAACCTGGCTTGCATTTTAAACCCATATAGGCTTTCATTTTTTTACCCCCCTTAAAGGTTGATCTAAGACAAAAGCTGGATTGTTTGGTTTAGCCTGATCTTTACTTAGTAGGTACTCATGTATAGCTTTTGCTGCTCTTTTGCCAGCCCCATGGCACGACGGCGGCAAATACATGTTACTTTCATGTTGGCTCTTGTTTTACATACTTTCGCAAGGGTAGGCAGAAGTGAACTTGCTTCTTGTACTCTGTGAATTCTCGCCCGAGTTTCTTTTCAAGCCTTCTAGTTTCCCGTGAAGCTGAAACCGCTAGAAACGACAGAATATACACTAAGGCAAGAACAACAGGCGCAACCAAATACCAATTCGCGTGCAGAGCGACCGTTAAGAGTAACCCCGAAACAAAAAGGTAAACCCCAGCATAAAGCGGATGCCGTATGTATGAGTATATGCCGTGGGCAACAAGTTTGGGGGCGTTCATGCAGAACCCCGCCCAGGTGTGGTGCCTTGCCAAATCCACCTTTGCCTTTACCACCAGAACTGTGCCCAGCAAAGTCAAGCCGAAACCAGCAAAGTCGGCTGGTACAATCCCATTCAAGATGAGGAGAGTGTAAGCGTAAACGAACACGGGAACCAGCAAAAGCATTTTCAAAACGTAAGTCCATTTTTCGCTGATTAGAGGAACCATGCCAACTTTTCGTTTAAAATCAGAAATAAACACGGCGAAAGTGATGGCTACAATAGCTTGAAAAAACTGGAAAGCAAAGACATGTTCCACGTTGCAAATCGCCTTTCTAACAAGAGACACTGACCTGCTATTTAAAAGTGCAGAAGTAATTATCAAAATACTATTCAACGATTTCTAATAGTGATTTTTAATCCTAAAAGTTTTTCTTGAAAAGAGAGCTAAATATAGACTGATTCAAATGCCAAAAAAGAAGCCCAGGAAGCGAGTCAAGATCAAGGGACATTATTATCGAGTGAGGCAACGTTCCACCAAAAAGGGCAAAAAAGGAACAATAATGGGCAAATGGAAGCAATAGGCAATTTTAGCCCTATTACTTCATCATCATTCAGCTTCGTTACTCCAGTAGCAGAATCAATAGCATCATTACAACACCAAGAGTAATCGATACTACCTGCAACGTTGCTTTTCTTAGATCAGGTTCGTCTCTGCGAAGTTCGGGAATTAAGTCTGAACCTGCAATGTAGATGAAGTTACCAGCCGCGAAAGGTATCAACAAGGGGATAAAACCTTCTATAGTAGCGCCCACAACAAACGCGATGACAGCTCCGAGTATCGCTGCTAGCGCGGTCAAGAAATTGAACCAAACCGCTTTTTTCTTGGCGAAGCCGCCGTGAATCAGGACGCCAAAATCTCCAATTTCCTGAGGAATCTCGTGGAAGATCACTGCGAGCGTCGTGGATACTCCTATGGGAATGCTCACCAAGTAGCTACCACCGACTATTAGTCCGTCTATGAGGTTGTGCACCGCGTCTCCAAAAAGGTTCATGTACGCGAAAGAATGAGGATGCTCACTGGAGGTTGGTATGTGGCAGTGTCTCCACTGAAGGAATTTCTCTACAACAAAAGAAAAAAGAATGCCTGAAAGGATTAGTAATGATACGGAAATTCCGAAACCGCTTTCTTCTATCGCTTCAGGAATAAGATGAATGAATGCGTCTCCGAATAGTCCGCCTACAGAAAAGCTTACTAGGTATAGGAGAATTTTTTCTAGCTGTTTGTTTTTTAGCCATAGAACTAGTACGCCCGTTAGGGAGACTGCGCTGATGACAATTACACTTATTAAGCCTAGTAGCCACGCCATCATATGCTGATCCTAAAAACGTTAGTCCTAGACATGCTTATTAATTCTTCCTTATTTCTTAATAAAACTTTATATGTTAAAAGCGAGTTTCTTAATAACCATGAACATCGTTAGTCTTTCAATCCCGAAAAACCTGCTAGAGAAAGTTGACCACTACATAAAAGAGCAAGGTTTCGCGAACCGATCCGAGATAATCCGACAAGCCTTAAGGGCGTACATGTCTGAAAGCAGAAAGCTTGGCGAACTTCAAGGAAGAATAACCGCAATCATAACTATTGTATACCAACGAGAAGCTAAAAGGGCTCAGATAACAGATGTTCAACACGACTTCGGTCCCGCGGTCCTAACGTTTCTCCATACACACATCCAAGAAGGCTACTGCATAGAGATAATCGTCGCCAGAGGAGATGCTCACGTAATAAAAGCTCTAGTTCAAGCGTTAAAAACCAACGAACAGATATCTGAGGTTAAAGTCACAATACTAAGTTAGTATTTTTCACGCAAGACTTTAGGAACATAAGCACACCTCGGATCAGACCCAAAAACATCACCCGTATAGAACTCTGCCGCGGAACGGCATCCTCCGCAGATTTCGCGGTACTCGCAGACACCGCACTTGCCTTTCAAGTTGCTTTTGTCTCTAACTTTCGAGAAGAACTCAGAAGCTTGGAGTTCCTTCCAAATCGTCTTGAGCGATTTTTCTTTGACGTTCCCGAACCTGTACAAGTCGTTGAAACTGCACGGTATGGCGTCGCCGTTTTCTGCTATGCTCATGAATTTGCCGAAGAAGCACCTGCCCAGAAAGAAATGATTAAACCAATCGTCGAAATCGGGTAGTCCCCGCTGTTTAACTATGCGGGCGAAGAACGGGCAGTAAACGTTGATTTCAGGCTTACCCTTGTACGTTAAGCGCAAGTCGTAAAGCTTGTTCCAAGCCCACTCGTACTGCTGCGGCGTCGGGTCTGCCTTCAGGCTGTTTTCGTCTCGGCTGTAGGGAATGAAACCGTGATAGATGACCCATCGCGCGTTGTATTTTGCCGCCAAGTCAAGCACATGCGTAAAATCCTCCTCGTTAACGTTCGTGCCCGCTTCGCCGACATTGGCAAGCGTGTACACCAAGCAGTTCAGCAGTCCTGCACTTGACAGTCTTTCAATCGCGGAAACCGCTTTCGCATGTGACCCCTTCCCGCGAATCACATCATTCATCTTTTCTGCGCCATCAATGCTCACGGACACGCGAACCTCGTTCTTAACAATGTTCTCAAAGGCTTCATCGTCAAGCAGGTGCCCATCCGTTATGATGCTCGCATTCAACCCCGTCTTCTTCGCGTACCCTATAATGTCAAAAAGGTCTTTGCGTAGGAGCGGTTCTCCGCCGCTTATTCCAAACCAGCTTGCCCCAAAATCGTACACTTGATCCACGATCCGCATGGCACCTGCAGTATCCACTTCATCAGGAAACGGCGGCTTACCTGCAGAAGCGCAGTGAGCGCAGTTGCTGTCGCACGCAAAGGTGCATCGCCAAGGCAAAATGTACAAAGGTCCTTTACGCTTCAACGTGTCAAACTCCAATATGCTTCTGGAAAAATGCTATTTAACCCTTCGTAAAAAGGCAAGCGGAACGCCTGTCTCAGCGGGTTAATCAGAACCTGTAGAGGTTTCCAACACTGTTCCATACGAAAGCCTCAGGCAACGCTTTAGCTATGGCGCACATCGCTTTCCACCCAGTGCAATGCGAAGGCACAATTAACTCGGGATTTATTCGCTTTAG